>DATBPO010000206.1:0-16050 GCA_036561265.1 Solirubrobacteraceae bacterium
CGATCGCGATCGTGCTGGCGGGCGCGCCCGCGATGGGCGTGCACGTGCTTAAGCCCTACCAGGTGGCGCGTCTGACCGCCTTCCTGCACCCCACGACCAACGCGCAGAAAGAAGGCTACCAGCAGGAGGAGGCGAAGATAGCCATAGGATCCGGCCAGAAGACCGGCCGGGGCGAAGGCGCCACGCAGGTCCCCCTTGGATACGTGCCCGAGAGCCATACAGACTTCGTATTTGCAGCTGTTGGCGAGCAGTATGGGTTCGTGGGCGCCGCTCTGGTGCTCTCGCTGTATGCGCTTCTGATCTGGCGCGCGCTGCGAATTCTGACGATGTCCAAGGATCTCTTCGGATCGCTGGTTGCCGGGGGGGTTGCAGCTATGCTGATGTTTCAGGTGTTTGTCAATGTGGGCATGGCCATTGGGATAATGCCCATCACCGGCGTAACGCTGCCGCTCATGAGCTATGGCGGCTCGTCGGTCATCACAACTCTTCTGGCCGTGGGTCTGCTGCAGTCGATCTACGTTCAGGCACGCGCTTCAGAAGCGCTGAAGGGCCGCGTGCCACTTCACTAGACAATGTTCAAGAGACTGGAAAAAATTGAAAAAGCAAGTTCTCGTCAGCGTCGACCGCGCGGAGACGCGCGTTGCGCTGCTGGAGGCCGCCGGCAAGCCCGCCGCCTCCCCAACAACCTCCCGCCGTCGCAAGAGCACAGGCGCTCCGGGCGCCGGGTATCGCATCGCCGAGCTGTATCTGGAGCGCCGCGGCGCGCGCTCGATCGTGGGGAACATCTATAAGGGCAAGGTCGACAATGTGCTCCCCGGCCTGGAGGCCGCCTTCGTCGACATAGGCCTCGAGAAGAACGGCTTCCTGCACGTCGATGAGATCGTGCTGCCGGGCGTCGAGGCGCCCAAGCGCGGACGCAGCGGCGGACGCAAGATCTCAGAGCTCCTGAAGCCCGGGCAGGAGATCATCGTGCAGGTCGTCAAGGACCCCCTCAAGACCAAGGGCGCGCGTCTGTCGATGGAGGTCACGATCGCGGGGCGCTACATGGTCTACACCCCCTCGGGCGAGGGCCTGGGCGTCAGCCGCCGCCTGGAGGATCGCGAGCGCGAGCGCCTGCGCAAGGAGACGGCGAAGCTCGATCTGGGCGCGGGCGGCGCGATCATCCGGACCGCGGCGCATGGCGCCAAGCGCCAGGACTTCGAGCGCGAGCTGCTGTATCTGCACAAGCTGTATGAGGTGCTGCTCAAGCGCGTGGAGGAGACACAGGCGCCGAACATGGTCTTCCAGGAGGCCGATCTGTCGGTGCGCGTGGTGCGCGACATCTTCAGTGAGCACTTCGAGCGGGCGATCGTCGATGACGAGCTCCAGCACCGACGGCTGGTGTCGTTCTTCTCGCGCACCGCACCGGAGCTCGTGGAGCGCGTGGAGCTGTGGCAGGAGCCCACGCCACTGTTCGAGGCCTACGGCGTTGAGAAGGCGATCGAAGGCGTGCTCTCGCGCCGGGTGGACCTGCCCAGCGGCGGTTATCTGATGATCGACTACGCCGAGGCGCTGACGGTGATCGACGTCAACAGCGGCAGCTTCATCGGCCGCGGCAAGGGCGCGGCGCTGGAGGACACGATCACGAAGACAAACCTCGAGGCCGCCGAGGAGGTCGTCAACCAGCTGCGCCTGCGCGACATCGGCGGGATCATCGTGATCGACTTCATCGACATGGCCCGCGCGCGCAACCGCGACGCGGTGATGAAGGTGCTGCGCAAGTCGCTGGATGAAGATCGCACGAAGACCTTCACGGCAGAGATCAGCCGGCTCGGCCTCGTGGAGATGACGCGCCAGAACGTCACCGAGGGGGTGCGCGAGATCATGAGCCGTCCCTGTCCCACGTGCGAGGGCGAGGGCGTGATTCGCAGCGAGGAGACGATCGCGATCGAGTTCGAGCGCCGCCTGCGCGACATCGCCAAGGAAAACGCGCAGGACGAGGCGTTCTTGGTGCAGATCAACCCGCGCGTAACCGCGCAGTTCACCGGCCAGAGCTCGCGCGCGCTGCACGCGCTGGAGGCCCACACGGGCAAGTCCTTCCACTTCGAGGGTTCCGAAGGCCTGGCGCTCGATCACTTCGCCATCACCTTCCAGGGCACGCGCGAGGAGGTCGAGGAGCGCGCGCTGCCCTTCCACGCGGGCGATGAGGTGCTGGTGCACATCGTCGAGCCGCACATGTACGACGTGGACGACGCGGTGGCGAAGATCGACGGCTACATCATCTCGATCTCCGGCGCCGCCCCCCATGTGGGCGAGAAAAGGATGGTGCGCATCGAGCAGGTGGGGCGCACGGCCGCAACCGCGCTGCTGCTGGATGAGTCCGGCGAGGTCGTGCGCCCGGCACCGCGGCCCACGGCGGCGCCGGCGCGGCGCAAGCGGGCGCCGAGGACGCGCGCCAAGGCGCCGGCCAAGGTCAGGGAGGAGAAGGCAGCGGAAGCACCTGTGCCCGAGCCCGTTGGCGTTGCGGTTGCTGTGGCGGAGCCCGAGCCTTCGGAAAACGGCGGTGCGCCGGATCAGTCCCTCGCCCCCGACGGCGACGGCGATGCCGTATCATCCAAGCCTCGGCGTCGTGGCCGCAGGGGCGGGCGACGCCGTTCGGCTGCCAAGGCGACCGAGACAAGCCCGGAGTAACGGACGGAGTAAGAGGATCGATGTACGCAATCGTGAAGACAGGTGGCAAGCAGTACCGCGTCGAGCGAGGCCAGCGCCTGCTCGTCGAGCGCCTGCCCGCCGACGAGGGCGCGAACGTAGCGCTTGAGCCGATCCTGTACCGCTCCGATGAGGCAGTGTTCGACGCTGAGGGTCTGAAGAAGGTCAAGGTCACCGCCAAGGTGGTCGCGCACGAGCGTGGCGAGAAGCTGCGCGTCTTCAAGTTCAAGCCCAAGCGCGGCTACAAGCGGCGCACCGGCCATCGCCAGGAGCTGACCCGCATCGAGGTCACCGACATCTCGCTGGGCGGGGCGGCAAAGGCTTCCGCCAAACCGGCTGCGGCTGCTGCACATCCCGCGGCGGCGGCTGCCGCCAAACCCGCCGCGGCCAAGGCCGCCGCCGCTAAACCCGCCCCCGCCAAGCCCGCCGCAGCCAAGAAGGAGGACACAGATGGCGCATAAGAAGGGGCTCGGATCGAGCCGCAACGGCCGCGATTCAAACGCGCAGCGACTGGGTGTCAAGACCTTCGCTGGCCAGGCCGTCACGGGCGGCGAGATCATCGTGCGCCAGCGCGGCACCGTCTTCAAGCCCGGTCCCGGCGTGGGCATCGGCAAAGACGACACGCTCTACGCCCGCGCAGCGGGCACGGTGGTGTTCGCCACCGGCCGCCGCGGGCGCGTGGTGAGCGTCGTCGGCGACGCGCAGAGCTGAACCCGAGCGGCTACCCCTGCTGTGCGGTAGGCCGCACCAGCACCTCATTCACGTTGACGTGCGGCGGCTGTGAGACGGCGTACATGACGGCGCGGGCGATGTCATCGGCCTCCAGCGGATCGCTGGGGCGGTTCTCGAAGAAGGGCGTGTCGGTCATGCCGGGCTCGATCGTGGTGACGCGCACGCCCGTGCCGTGCAGGTCCTGGCGCACGGCCTCGCCCATGGCGGTGACGGCGTGCTTGGTGCAGGAGTACATGGAGCCGGGGATCACGCGCCGCCCAGCGACGCTCGATGTCAGCAGCAGGTGCCCCTTGGACTCCTTCAGCGCGGGGATCGTGGCGCGCAGGGTGAGCGCGGCGCCGTAGACGTTCGTGAGGACCATTTCGCGCCAGTGCTCGACGGTGTCGCTGAGAAAGCCGCGCGCGCCGCCGAAGCCGGCGTTGGCGAAGGCCACGTCGATGCGATCGAAGGCGTCGAGCGCCTGACTGACCATGCGCTGCTGGTCCTCCCACTCGCTGACGTCGCAGGTGACGGCCAGCGCGTGCTCGGGGCCGCCCAACTCCGCGGCCAGCGCGTCGAGGCGCTCACGTGACCGTGCGGCAAGCACCACGCGATAGCCGTCCTCCACGGCATGGCGGGCGGTCGCAGCGCCGATCCCGGTGGAGGCGCCGGTGATCAGGAAGACGCGGTCTGAAGAGGCGGGGGTCTCGTTGGTCATGTCTGCTGGCTCCTTTGGTGTCACGATGGCACCCTATGTTGCACGACCGCGCGCGAATCCACGTTGAGGCCGGAGCCGGCGGCGATGGCTGCTCGAGCTTCCGCCGCGAGGCGCACGTGCCGCGTGGCGGCCCCGACGGCGGCGACGGTGGACGCGGGGGAGACGTGGTGCTGGTCTGCGACCACTCGCTGCGCGACCTGCAGGGCTTCACGCGCAAGGCTCACCACAGCGCGCGGCGCGGGGGCAACGGCGAAGGCTCGCAGCGTCACGGGGCCGACGGCCAGGCGCTTGAGATGAGGGTTCCCCCGGGTACGCAGGTGTTTGGAGGGGGGGAGGGGGAGGGGGAGGGGCCGGTGATCGATGCTTCGGCGGCCGCGACAGGCACCGATGACCTCGCGGGCCGGCGCTGGGAGCTGTTGAGGGACGGACAGCGCGCGGTCGTGGCCCACGGGGGCAGCGGCGGGCGCGGGAACAAGCGTTTCGCCACCGCGACGCGCCAGGCTCCGCGCTTCGCCGAGCGGGGGCTGCCGGGAGAGGAAGGGTGGCTGTCGCTGCGGTTAAAGCTGCTCGCCGACGTTGGTCTCGTGGGCCTGCCGAACGCCGGGAAGTCCTCGCTGCTCGCCCGCCTCACGCGCGCCGCGCCGAAGGTTGCCAGCTACCCCTTTACGACGCTTGAGCCCAATCTCGGCGTGCTTGAAAGCGACGAGCGCCAGCTGATCCTCGCCGACATCCCCGGCCTGATCGAGGGCGCCAGTGAGGGGGCGGGTCTCGGCCACGAGTTCCTCGCGCACGTCGAGCGTACGCGCCTGCTCGTGCACGTGCTCGACCTCGCGCCGGAGCTGTCCGGTGAAGGGGATGCTGACCCCGTCGCAAACCATGCCACGATCGAGCACGAGTTGGCGGCCCACGACCCGCGCCTCGCTGGCCTGCCGCGCGTGCTCGTGCTCTCCAAGGCTGATCTCGTGCCGCCCGAGCTGGCCCAGCAGGCCGTTGCGCAGTGGTCCGAACGCTTGGCGGTGGGTGGCACCCCGATCCCGGTCCTTGCCACCTCCGCGGCAACCGGCCAGGGCCTACAGGAGCTGGCGGGAGAACTGCTGCGCCTGGTGCCCGCCTCGGCTGCCGCGCCGGCGGGCGCCGGTATGGACGACGAAGCTCTCGCCTCAGACACAGCCCCGGAGGCAGGGGGCGAGCTCGCCGAGCACATGGTCTACCGCCCCGCCGCCAAGGACGGCTTCTTCGTCGAGCAGATCAGTCCCGGCGCATTCGCCGTCCGCGGCAAGGGAGTGGAGCGCCTGCTTCAGCGCTTCGACGTGGAGAACGAAGACGCCATGGCCTACGTCGAGGCTCGCCTGCGTCGCCTCGGCGTCATCCAGGCGCTGGAGGCCCAGGGCTTTCAGCCCGGAGACGACATCGAGATCGCCGGCACCGTACTGGAGCTGGATCCTTCGGGGTGAGCCGGCACTGCCATGGCTTGGCCCACTGCTCAGTCAATGGTGACGCGCAGTGCGCTCACGCAGAGCTCGTACCCGTGCAACGAATGGATCCCAGATGGAGGCCAGCGAGAAGCCGCTTGGCAGCCTGAGCGACTCGACCTCCGGCAGCGGCGAAATGATCTTGCCTTCGCGGTCTCTGACGATCGGCTCAGGGGCGGACGATGGGATTGAATCCGAGTGCTTCATGGCTTTCAGTATATGCCGGCCGCCAACGTAAGCAGTGCCGCAAAGGCAAGAAGGACAAACGCCGCAAGGAGCTGTGGCTCTCTACGGGCGGATCCGGGCTGCCTTACCAGGGCGCCCGGAAGTCCACGCCGAGCGCGGCCCACACGGACCCCGAAGGGGTCCCCTCAAAAAAATCCTTTCCCACGGCTCCGCTGCGTGCCTGTGCTCCTTCGCGTGCCCCACCATTTACGCTGCATCCCGGAATGGCACGGGTAGTCATCAAGCTCGGTTCGAGCATTGTCGCCGACGACGCGGGTGAGCTGCGCGTCGATGTGCTGGCGCGCATCGCCGATGCGGTGGCGGGGCTGCAGGCGCGCGGGGACGAGGTGGTGCTCGTCTCCTCGGGGGCGATCGCGCGGGGGGTGCGGATCATGGGGCTCGCGGCGCGGCCCGCGCTGATCCCCGAGTTGCAGGCGGCCTCCGCGGTGGGGCAGGGGGGGCTGTATGGGGCCTACGACGAGCTGCTGCGCGCGCGGGGGCTGAGGAGCGCGCAGGTGCTGCTGACGATCGGCGATCTGGCCTCGCGCACGGGCTACGTCAACGCGCGTCAGACGCTCGCCAAGCTGCTCGACTGGCGCGTCGTCGCGGTGGTCAACGAGAACGACACGACGGCGAGCGACGAGATCTCCTTCGGCGACAACGACTTCCTCGCGGCGCACATCGCGCTGCTCGTTGCCGCCGACCTGCTGGTGCTGCTGACCGACATCGATGGCCTCTACAGCGCCGATCCGCGCCTGGACCCCGGCGCGGAGCTCGTGGCGGAGGTGCACGACTTCGAGGCGCTGCGCGAGCTTGAGATCGGCGCCACGACCTCGCCGCTGGGCTCCGGCGGGATGCGCTCGAAGGTGTTGGCCGCCGACATGGCAACGGCCGCGGGCATCGCGACGGTCGTCTGCAACGGTCTCGATCCCGAGGCACTCGGGGCGGTGCTCGGCGGCGGGCACGCGGGCACGCGCTTCACCCCGCGCCACTCCGGGCACTCGGCCTTCAAGCTGTGGCTCAAGTACGCCAAGCCCACGCTCGGCACGCTGCTCGTCGACGCCGGCGCCGCGCGCGCGTTGCGCGAGCATCACACGAGCCTCCTGCCGGTCGGCATTGTCGAGGTGCTGGGGGACTTCGCCGCCGGCGACGCGGTCGAGATTGCCGCGGTGGGGGAGGAGGGGGTGGGGGCCGGTTTGCTTCTGGCCAAAGGGATCTCCAGCTACTCATCGACCGAGTTGCGCAGGGTTAAGGGTCTGAAGTCCGGCGCGGTGCTGGAGATGCTGCCGCACGCCTCGGAGGAGGCGATCCACCGGGATCAGCTGGTGATGGAGTAGCGTCGGGGACGCCGCGGTGAAAGCGGCGGGGCTGTCGTACCCTTTAGTGGTCATGGCCACCGTCCTCTCATCCGTCGCCGAGCAGTGCCGCGCCGCGCGCCTGGCCTCGCGGCGGCTGACGGTGCTCGACACCGCTGTGAAGAACAAAGCGCTGCGGGCGATCGCGGCGGCGCTGATCGAGCGCACGCCCGAGATTCTGCGCGCCAACGCACTGGACATGGAGGCCGGGCGGGAGGCCGGGCTGGGCGCGGCGTTGCTTGATCGGCTGCTGCTCGACGGCGAGCGCATCGCGGGCATCGCGCAGGCGGTGGATCGCATCGTCGCGCTGCCCGATCCCGTGGGGGAGGTTGTGGATGGGCAGCGGCTGCCCAATGGCCTTGATGTGCGGCGCGTGCGCGTGCCGCTGGGGGTGATCGCCGTGGTCTATGAGGCACGGCCCAACGTGACGATCGATGCCACGGCGCTGTGCCTGAAGTCGGGTAACGCGATCGTGCTGCGGGGATCCTCCGCGGCTGAGCACTCAAACGCGGTGCTCGCGTCGGTGGCCGCGCAGGCTGCGGAGGGGGCGGGGTTGCCGGCGGGGTGCGTGACGCTGGTGAGCGGCGGTGGGCGCGAGGAGCTCGCCGAGTTGGCCACGCAGACGGAGACGGTCGACCTCATCATCCCCCGCGGCGGAGACGGGCTGAAGGCCGCCCTGAAGGCCGTGGCGAGGGTGCCCGTCATCTACGCGGCCTCGGGCAACTGCCACGTGTATGTCGACGCCGGCGCCGACTTGGACGCCGCCGAGGCGATCGTGCTCAACGCCAAGACCCAGCGGCCGGGGGTGTGCAACGCAATGGAGACGCTGCTCGTGCACCGCGACGCGGCGGCCGAGTTCGTGCCGCGCATCCTCGCGCGCCTGGGGGAGGCCGGGGTGCTGGTGCGCGGCGATGAGCGCACGCTCGCGCTGGCCGGCGAGGTGAGTCACGGCTCCGGCGGGGATGCGGGCGCTGTGGGCGAAGCCGCCAACGGACAGTCCGCGGCCGCGGGCCTCCTGCTGGAGCACGCTACAGATGAGGATTGGGACACCGAGTACCTCGCGCTCACGCTCGCCGTGGCAGTGGTCGACTCGGTGAATGAGGCGATCGAGCACATCGGCCGCCACGGCTCGGGGCACTCCGAGGCGATCCTCACGCGCGACACCGCCGCCGCGCGCGCCTTTCAGCTGGGGGTCGACGCGGCGTGCGTGTACGTCAACGCCTCCACCCGCTTCACCGACGGGGGCGAGTTCGGTATGGGCGCGGAGATCGGCAACTCCACGCAGAAGCTGCACGCGCGCGGGCCGATCGGACTGCGCGAGCTATGCGCCTTCAAGTACCTCATCGAGGGCGACGGGCACGTTCGCGCCTGACCGCGGTCCCCATCTGAAAGCGATGCACCTGGGCATCCTCGGCGGCACCTTCAACCCGCCACACCTCGGGCACCTCGCGGTGGCCACGCATGCGCTTGAGCAGCTGCGCTGCGAGCGGGTACTACTGATGCCCTCCCATACGCCGCCGCACAAGCAGCCCCAGCAAGATCCGGGGCCGCGTCATCGGCTGCGCATGTGCGAGCTTGCGGTGCATGGGCACCATGGACTCGAAGCGGGGGCGCTGGAGATCGAACGGGGCGGCCCGTCGTACACGGTGGATACCCTCAAGGCTCTGCATGCTCACCTCGGCTCCAACTGCCCCGCCTCATTCCGCTCCGGCGGCGCCCACGATGGCTCCGATCGCCCTACCTCTCCCGGCTCCGATCTGCCCGCGGCGGCTGCGCGGCTCACGTTGATCCTGGGCTCGGACATGGCGCGCACCCTGCCCAGCTGGCGCCGAGCGGGGGAGATCGTGGAGCTGGCAGACATCGCCGTCGCCGAGCGCCCGGGAGATGGGCGCCAGCAGGTGCTTGCCGTGCTGGAGTCGCTGAGCGCGCGCGCGTCCTTCCTGGAGATGCCCGCGATCGATGTCTCCTCCTCGATGGTGCGCGAGCGCGTGGCGCGGGGCGAATCGGTGGCGGAGCTGGTGGCGCCCGCGGTGGCCGCATACATCGCCGAGCACGAGCTGTACCTCAAGCGCAGCGGGGTACCCGCGTCGTGACCCCCTCGGACCTGGCCGCAGAGATCTGCCGCTATGCGGCGGACAAGAAGGCAAGCGACATCGTCGAGATCGACCTGCGCGGCGTGGTGGGCTACACCGACTACTTCGTCATCTGCTCGGGCAACACCGAGCGCCAGACAAAGGCGATCCACGACAGCATCCACGAGGGCTGCAAGCGCGAGCACTCCCTGTTGCCCCGCCGTGTGGAAGGCGCGGGGAGCGCCGCGTGGATCCTGATGGACTACCTCGACGTGGTCGTGCACATCTTCACGCCCCTCACGCGCGAGTACTACCGCCTGGAGCAGCTGTGGGGCGAGGCGCCGGCGCGCGTGTTCGCGGTGGACGAGCAGCCGCCCGGGCTGCCCGCCTAAACGCTGCTCGGCTCCTCCCCTGAATCGTTCATTTGATTTGACTTTCTCTTCGGCGTAGGCTCGCGCACAAAGCGCTCTGCGCATGGCGGGGCGCGCCAACACATGGGAGAAGAACCGATGAACCGTTCATCGCTCGCACGCTCGGGTCCAGGTGCCCACCGCGCTGCGTTGACTGCTGCCGCAGCACTGCTTCTGTCGCTCGTCTACCTGCTCGGCGCCCTCGCGCCCGCGGCCCACGCGGAAGGCCCCGGCGAAGGCCCGGCCTGGGTCGCGAGCCTCGGCGACTCCTACATCTCCGGCGAGGCCGGGCGCTGGGCTGGAAACACCAACGAAAGCTCCTCGAAGATCGATGCACTGGGCTCGACGGCCTACTACGACAACGCCGGGCACACCGCGGAACTGATCCCCGGCTGCCACCGCTCGCAGTCCGCGGAGGTCTACATCGGCGGGGGCGTCAGCGGCGAGAACCTCGCGTGCTCGGGAGCTAAGACATCGAGCTTCAGCTCCGAAGGCTTCTTCAAGCCGGGTCTTGACTTCTACAACTCCGGCGGTCACGAAGGCCAGGCGCTGATGCTCCAGCACTTCGCGGCCGCGCACAACGTCAAGCTGGTGTCGATCTCGATCGGCGGCAACAACTTCAACTTCGCCTCGATCGTGCAGACCTGCGTGCTCGACTGGCTGACCTCGCCCTCATGGTGGCCCAACTACTGCTACGACGACTCCTCGGTGCGCGAAAACTTCACAGCCGGCAACGTCGCCACGCAGAGGGCCGCGATCAAGGGCGCGATCCAGAACGTCGCCACGGCGATGAGCAACGCTGGCTACTCAAGCGCGCAGTACACGATCGTGGTGCAGGACTACCCCTCGCCGATCCCCAACGGCTCGGGCTTCCGCTACTCGCAGAGCGGTTACACGCGCCAGACCGTCGGCGGCTGCGGCTTCTGGAACGAAGACGCCAACCGCGCCAACTCGGAAATGCTGCCGACGATCGACGGCGCCGTGTTCGGCGCGGCCGCCGAAGCGGGCCTCTCTAACGTCAAGACGATGGAAATCTCAGGTGCCTTCAACGGGCGACGCCTGTGCGAGAACACCGTGGGGTTGCTGGAGGAAAAGGGCCTGTCCTCGTGGACGTCCCCCGGCGCGGTCGATGAGACCGAGTGGGTCAACCAGATCCGCACGGTCACCGCGATCTTCCCGCCGTATGAAATCCAGGAAGACCTGCACCCCAACTACTGGGCGCAGCTGGCGCTGCGCAACTGCCTCACCCAGGCCTACAACGCGGGCACGCCCAAAGGCGGCACCTGCACGATCTCCGGCACCGGCCTGAACGGCGCTGGCCAGCCGAACATGTCGCTGCACTAAAGCGACCGTCGTATGAACGGGGCGCTGGCCCGAGCTCGGGTTGGCGCCCATCGTTCCCTCGCGTAGGCTCGGCGCAGGAGAGCCGGGGCCCTCGCGCCAGCCCCACGCGGAGAGTAGTCTCGGTTGCTCCAAATTCCGAGAGGAAGGATTCTGATATGGCTGGTGACGCGCTGTTCCTTGGTTGGGGCCCGGTTGTGCGCGGGCGTGAGCTCAAGAGCCTCGAGGTCTTCCAGGAAGCTCTCGAGTACTACGGTCAGCTGCAGCAGGCAGGTCGCCTGGAAAACTTCGAGCCGGTTTTCCTGGCTCCGCACGGCGGCGATCTCGGCGGGTTCATCCTGGCGCGCGGCGAACGCAAGGTGCTCGATGAAATCGCCTCAAGCCCCGAGTTCCTGCGGATCGTCGCCCGTGCCGCCGCGGTCGTCGACAACATCGGCGTCATCGCCGCCTACGCCGGCGAAGCGATTGCCCAGCAGTTGGCCGCGTTCCGGGCAGCCTCCGAAGAGCTGGCCTGAGGGTCTAGTTCACCCGCGCCGCGCCTGGGACGGGCGCGAGTGCGAGGCTTGTCAAGATGGCGGGGTGAGCGCCACAGACAGCGCCAGCTCTACGCCGAGCCCGAGCACCACCGACTCTTCGAGCCGCATCCCACGCGTGAGCGCCACACTGCGCCACGACGAGCGCGTGACGCCGCTGGAGCTGTTCTTCGACTTGGTGTTCGTGCTGGCGCTCACACAGTGCACCACGCTGATGGCTGATAGGACACTGCGGATCGCGCCCTGGGAAGCGGTGCTGGAGGGCGTGATGGTGCTCGGCGTGCTGTGGTGGTCGTGGGGCGGCTACGCGTGGCTGACGAGCGTCGTTGACCCCGAGGAGGGGGCCGTGCGCCTGGTGATGTTTGCGGCCATGGGCGCGTTCCTGGTGGCCGCGCTGTGCGTGCCCGAAGCCTTTGGCGCGCATGCGCTGCTGTTCGCCTGTGCCTACGCTGTGGTGCGCGCCGCGCATATCGCGCTGTTCATGCTCGGCAGCCGCGAGAACGCCGCGCTGCGCCGCTCGGTCCTGGGGTTGGCGGGCAGCACCGCGATCGGCGTCTCGCTGCTGCTGATTGCCGCCTTCACCAGCCACGGCGTGCAGCTGGGGCTGTGGGGGGTGGCGCTGGTGCTCGACGTGGGCGGGCCGTTCCTGTTCGGCGCCGAGGGCTGGCAGCTGCGCCCCGCCCACTTCGCCGAGCGTCATGGGCTGATTGTGATCATTGCCCTGGGCGAGTCGATCGTCGCGCTGGGCGTGGGCGCGCAGGATCACATCGACGCCGGGGTGGTGGTGGCGGCGGTGCTCGGACTGGTCGTGGCGGCAGCGCTGTGGTGGGTCTACTTCGACGTCACGGCCATCGCCGCCGAGCGGCGGCTCTCACAGGCCAGCGAGGGACGCGAACGCAACGAGATCGCGCGTGACTCCTACTCCTACCTGCACTTCCTGATGATCGCCGGGATCGCGCTGCTGGCGTTCGGGCTGAAGATCACCATCGCTCATGTCACTGACCACCTCGCACTCGTGCCCGCCGCAGGGCTGCTGGGCGGCGCGGCGCTGTACCTGCTTGCGCTTGTGGCCTTCCGTCTGCGCAACATGCACACGCTCTCGGTACGGCGCCTGGCGTGCGCCGTGGTGCTGCTGGCGCTAATCCCTGTCGGCGTCAGGCTGCCCGCACTTGCCGTCCTGGGCGTCCTCGCGGTGCTGCTCTGCATGCTGATCGCTTACGAGGCGCTGCGCTACGCCGAACAGCGCGAGCGTGTGCGTCATCAGCTGGCGCCGTTGTCGCCTCCGGGCGCCTGAGGCGGGCGACTGGAGCCGTTGCCGCCGGCGGTTGCCTGATCTTGCGCGCCGTCGTCTGCCACGCCATGCAGCAGTACGGCGGGTGGCACCTCGAGCGCCCAGGCCAGCCGTAGGATCGTCTTCAGTAGCGGATCGCGCTCGCCGCGCTCGAGTGCGCCGACGCCCACCGGGTGCAGATCGGCCTCCTCGCCGAGCGCTTCCTGAGAGATGCCCTCACAGGTGCGCAGCCATAGGAGGTTCGCGCCGAAGCGTGCCGCCGGGCGTTCCAGGTCCTCGCGCTGCGGCGGCTGCTCCGCGACGGTGCTGCCCGCTCCGATCCCGGCCAGCAGCGTCTCCGGTGCAACCTCCAGCACGTTGGCCACACGCAGGATCGTGGTCAGCCGCGGCGAGCGCACGCCCAGCTCCAGATGGCTGACCATGCCCTTGTCGAGCTTTGCCAGCTTCAGGCGTGGGTTGTCCTGTGCAACGCCTATTGCGTTTCGCGCCGTGCGCATGTTTTGCCCGAAGATTCGCATCTGCTCAGCTATTGTCTCCTGGCTCGCCCTCTTGTGCATGCGCGTATCGTCGCCGCCCGAGCGACATAAGCAAACAGTGCAAACACAAGAATTGGCGCGCCAGGGCAGGCCGAATAGGCGGCGATAGGCCGAATAGGCGGCGATAGTATGCGCTATGCCGCTCCTATTCGAGCGTGGGGGACTTGACGCAGCAGCCGTTGATGATCCCGGTGCCAACCCCGCTGTAGCTTCCGTCGGGCTGGACGACGACGCGGTAGTGAGCGCGGGTGCCGGAGCGGTAGCGAACCGCGCACGACCACGGATTGCGCAGCGGGCCTCCGGCCCCCGGCCGGCAGCGAACTAGCGCGGGGGACGTGCGCCTGGCAGGAGGAACGGGCTCTGGGGCCTCGGCGACGACGCTCTGTACGCGAGCGGCACTCAGCACCATCGCGGGCTTGAGGGCAAGCCACGCCGACTGTTTCAAGCGGAAGAGGTCCTCGCTGCCCCGGCTGCTAAATGCCACAGCGCTGCCGGCAATGCCGACCAGCGCCACGAGCCATATGACGACGGGGGTGAGCCTTTTCATGCCCCGCCCCAATGGCGGGAGAGCCGACTCGACCCTCCCGCCGCGCAGGCTGCGAGCTTTGAGCTAGTGATGCCCGTGACCGCTGTCGTGTCCCTTGCCACTGTGATCGCCGCTGTGGCCGTGGTCGCCGCTACCCTGGCCCTGACCGCCGCCCTGGCCGTGGTCGCCACCGCCGCCGTGGTCGCCGCCGCCTTGGCCGTGGTCACCGCCGCCGCCGTGGTCGCCGCCGCCCTGGCCGCCGCCATGTTCACCCTCGTGACCGTGGCATTCGTGATCGCGGCCGCGCCCCTCGCCGTGTTCGCACGGAGGGCGGTACTGATGGAAGCTGGCGCTGCCGCCGGAGCCCCCGCCGTCGCTGCCGCCGGCGAGCGCCAGGGTGCCGCCGGTGCCGAGGGTGAGAAATCCGGCTGTAACCAGTGCTGTGATGCGTGATCTCATGAAAGATCCCTTGTGTCGTGGGGTGGACCGCTGCGCCCCGCTCATGGCCCGCAGCTTGACCCGATCGAGCGCCAGCGGGTCAAGCGTGGGACGTCCGTCGCGAAGCACGTCGGCGACCCTCTGGAGGTCGTCGGAGAAAGGTTCGTCTTTGTGTGGGTGGCTCATGCCAGCCTGATACGTACGAGCGGCCATCTTCCAGACCGGAAGCTTGGTCGGCTGGACGGAAGGCCGATGTGGGTAGTGCGCATGAAGCCCGATGATGCCTTCGAGCGGCTGTACGCCGAGCACGCACAGGGTCTGTTCAGCTTTCTCAGGTACCGCACGGGCGATCGAGTTCTCGCGGAGGACCTGCTTGCGGACACCTGCGAGCGCGCGCTACGGGCACGCTCGCGCTTTGACCGCCGCAGAGCGAGCGAGAAGACGTGGCTCTACGCGATCGCCCTGAACTGCCTGAACGACCATCTGCGCCGCCGGGCCACCGAAGGCAGGGCGCTAGAGCGCGTTGCAGCGGGATCTCGATCCACTGGCGAGACCTTCGAGCTCGATGAGGTTGCACAGGACGACATGGACGAGGTTGCCGACCGCGACCTCATCAGCCGCAGTCTCGCCGGCCTCAGCGGTGAGGAGCGCGAGGCGATCTCCCTGCGCTTCGGCGCCGATTTGACCGTTCCCGAGATAGCCAAGCTCACCGGAGAGCCGCTGACGACGGTTGAGGGCAGGGTATACAGAGCGCTGCGCAAGCTGCGCGAAGCGATGGAGTGAGGCGCCCTTGCGATGGGGCAGCGGCGCTCGAGGTGGTTGAACGAAGGCGCTTCTAGGAAGGAACCAGCGACAGGTCGTTGCTGGCCAGGGCGCTCGCGCGTACGCTGCCGGCCCGCCTGACCCATTCGGGGGGGCTAGACACCCCGAGTTCCCTTGCCGCCTGGCGGGTGAGCGGCTCGAAGGGGTTCATTTGCAGAGCCTTCTCGGCGTTACGCCGCGGGTCGATCCCCGCCGCGGCCTGCGCGATGGCGAGCGCATAGTAGGTCTCCCAGCTCCCCGGCTCCAGGCGCACCGCCTGGCTCATCGCCGTTACGCCTTGCCGGGGCAGCCCGCGCTGCAGGTCGCAGAAGCCGAGGATCTCATATGGCTCGGGGCGGACATCGAGCCACCCGATCGAAGACAACGCCCCTGAGCTGGCCGCAGTGCAGTTGGAGGCGTAGAGCGCGTGCTCGGCTTCCCCGAGCCGGCGCTGCGAGCCGATGATCAGCACGGGCAGCACGACGCCGGCAAGGCAAAGCAGGCCGAGCGTCAGGCGGGCGCCGCGGCCGGGTATCCAGCCGGATCCCTGATTGCTGCCCCTGGCGGATCGTGAATCCTCGCGCGGGCCAGATCGTGAATCCCTGTGCAGGCCGGATCGTAAGCCGCCGCGTGGGCTGAGCGCCAGGCCCGCCGCCGCGAAGAAGCCGAGCGTCACCACCGGCATCTCCCAGTCCCAGTCCACGCCGGCGCGCAGTGCCCAGACGACTCCGGCGGCGAGCAGCACTCCGTACAACGACCGCCGTGATCCACGCGCCCGAATTGCCAATCCGCCGAGGCTCGCGCCGAGGAGGGTCAGCAACAGCAGGAGCCCCGGGAGTCCGAGCTCGGCCATCGCCTGGAGGTAAAGACTGTGGGCGTTGATGACAAAGGCGAAGTGAGGGCGCTGGCGATCCCAGCTGATCTGATAGGTGC
>DATBPO010000207.1:0-3526 GCA_036561265.1 Solirubrobacteraceae bacterium
GCCTCGCTGTACTTGCGTCCGAGCTGGAATATGTGACCGACTTCGATGCCGCGCACGATGCGCAGCGTCCCGCGCCCCGAGGGGCTCGGGTCTCCACTGACGACATTGCGCAGGTCCGCCGTCGGCGGTTCGGGCAGGTCGCGTCCCCAATTCACCCCGCGCAGGTGCCAGTCGATCTCGTTCGCTCCACAAACGAAATCGATGGCCGCCAGCGCCGCCTGGTCGGCCCAGATCGTGACCCCTGTCAGGCCGCGCGGCCCGATGAACCCCGGAGTGCTCCCCGTGGCCGCCTCGATTTCCGCGGCGCTCGCCATGCGCAGCGGCTGCGCGACACCCGGCAGTTTCTGTGCCTTGGCGGCGTTGAGCTCGTGATCCCCGCGCAGCACCAGCGCCACGGGCGCCCCGGTGCCGGCGACGATGAGGGTTTTGAGGCAGCGCTCGGGGGGCACGCGGGTGAGCGCGCTGACCTCGGCGATGGTGCGCGCCCCGGGAGTTGCGATGCGCTCGAGCGTCTCGCGCGGCGGGGGGCGCACGCCTGCGGGGGCCAGTGCCGGGGCGAGCTCGAGATTGGCGGCGTATTCATCCGCATCGCTGACCGCGATGGCATCCTCGCCCGATTCCGCGAGCACCTGAAATTCCTCTGAGGCGGTGCCGCCGATGGCGCCGGTGTCCGCCTGCACGATGCGGAATTCGAGTCCCATGCGACGGAACATGCGCGCGTAGGCGCTGCGCATGGCGGCGTAGCCCTCGGCCAGCGAGCTTTCGTTCAGGTGGAAGGAATAGGCATCCTTCATGATGAACTCGCGTGCGCGCATGACACCGAAGCGCGGCCGCACCTCATCACGGAATTTCAACTGGATCTGGTAAAAATTGACCGGCAGCTGCCGATAGCTCTTGAGCTCGCGACGCGCAATGTCGGTGATGACCTCCTCGTGGGTGGGGCCGACGACGAACTCGCGCTCATGCCGATCCTTCAGCCGCAGCAGTTCGGGCCCGTACACACCCCAGCGTCCCGATTCCTGCCACAGCTCGGCGGGCTGGATCGCCGGCATCAGCAGCTCGAGCGCCCCGGCGCGGTCCATCTCCTCGCGCACGATGGTCTCGACCTTGCGCAGCGTGCGCAGGCCCAGCGGCAGCCAGGTATAGATCCCCGCGGCGAGGCGCCGGATCAGGCCCGCGCGCAGCATGAGCTGGTGGCTGATGACCTCGGCTTCCGAGGGCGTTTCCTTGACGGTATTGATCGGGTAGCGGGAGAGCAGCATGGGCGGTCGCGACAGTCCTTGAGCGGCTGCGGCAAAAAAACGATGCTAACAGATGCATGAGGCGCCTATGATGCGCTCTCCATGGAGCCCGACAGCCCGCCCGCGCGTCCCCAGGCGCGCGGTATTTATCTGCTGCCCAACCTGCTGACGACCGGCTGCCTGTTCTCCGGTTTCTACGCCATCATCGCGGCCATTGACGGCAACTTCGAGCGCGCCGGCATGGCGGTGTTCATCGCCATGATCTTCGACGGCCTGGATGGTCGTGTCGCGCGCCTGACTGCAACCACGACCGCCTTCGGCAAGGAGTACGACAGCCTCGCCGACATGATCGCGTTCGGCCTCGCCCCGGCCATCGTGACCTATCAGTGGGGCGTCGCGCGCATCGCCGAGTACGGGCGCGCCTGGTATCGCTTCGGCTGGCTGGCGGCATTCTTCTACGCCGCGGCGGCGGCGCTGCGGCTGGCGAAGTTCAACTCGCGCGTCCAGGACAAGCGCTACTTCGAAGGGTTGCCCAGTCCGTCGGCGGCTGCCGTGGTGGCGGCATTTCTGTGGATGTCCAGTGAGTGGCGCGAGCCTGGGCTCCCAGGGCTGATCCTTGCGTTTCTGATCACGGCGGCTGCCGGGGCGCTGATGGTCAGCCGCTTTGCCTATCCGAGCTTCAAGAGCTTCGATCTGGCCCGCCCGGTGCGCTTCATCTGGCTGGTCGTGGTGGCGCTCATCATCGTTGTCATCGCGCCCTATCCGGCGACCGGGCTGCTGGTGATCTTCGGCTGCTACTCGCTCTGGGCGCCGCTGCAGTGGCTGTTGCGGCGCCTGCGCCGCTCCAAGCGCCACGAGCGCAGCGGCCTGCCCCCGGCGGCCCCACCAGCCCTCACCGGTCCGCCGCCGCCGCCACCTTCGCCGCCGCCCCCCGAGGAGCCAGGGTCCCCCTTATGAGTGCTTCGCCCGGTGGGGGGGGCGCTCGGCGCGCCCAGTACCTGGCCGCGCTGGGCATCGATCTGTGGCGCGCGCGCTCCCGGCCCGCGCCACTGCCTGCGCAGGCGCCAGGGCCCACGCAGGGGGCAGCGCCCGCGCGGGCGCGCACGCCCGAAGCCGCCGTCGCATCCGGGCCCTTGCGCTCGCCTGCCCCTGAGGGGGTCGGCCTCGAGACGGCCGATCCTGCCGATGGACAGGGCTCCTGGCAGGCGCTGCAGAGCGAGGTCAGCGGCTGCCGGCGCTGCGGGCTCTGTGAAAGTCGCACCCAGACGGTCTTCGGCGTGGGCAACCGGCGCGCGGATGTGCTGGTGGTGGGGGAGGCCCCCGGTGCCGAGGAGGATCGTCAGGGTGAGCCCTTCGTGGGACGCGCCGGACAGCTCCTGAATGCCATGCTGCGCGCCATGGGACGGCCCCGCGAGAGCGTGTTCATCGCCAACATCCTCAAGTGTCGGCCGCCGGGCAATCGCGATCCCAGCCCGGCTGAGGTAGCCTCCTGTCTACCGTACCTGCATCGGCAGATCGAGCTGCTCTCGCCCCGGCTGATCCTGGTGGTCGGCCGCATTGCGGCGCAGAGCCTGCTGGCGACCGGTACGAGCGTCGGCCGTCTGCGCGGGCATCTGCATCGCTACGGTGCTGCGGGCATTGCACTGGTGGTGACCTATCATCCAGCGTATCTGCTGCGCAGTCCGGGGGATAAGCGTCGTGCCTGGGCGGACCTGAAGGCCGCGCGCGCACAATTCTCGGACGCGGCAGCGGGGGCGTAGTCACAACCGCTGGCGCGGGAATTGCTTGGGTTGGCCTGCATGAGTGTGCTGAGGAACTAGCTGCCCCATGGCCGTCAACAAGCAGGATGCCCTGGAACCGCGCGAGCTTGCCATTCGCAGCATGCACGATGGCGACCTCTGCGCCGTGGTGCGTATCGAGCAGGCTTCCTACACCTTCCCGTGGACCGAGGGCATCTTCCGCGACTGCCTGCGTGTCAATTACGTGTGCCGCGTCGTCGAAGTGGATGGGGCGGTGGCCGGCTACGGCATTCTCAGCGTAGGCGCCGGGGAGGCCCACGTGCTCAACCTCTGCATCGGCGCCGAACATCGCTGCCGCGGGGTCGGGCGGCGGCTGCTGATGCATCTGCTGCAGGTGTCAGCACACCTGGGCGCGCGCGATGTGCTGCTCGAGACGCGGCCGTCCAACGCGGCGGCGCTGCGCCTGTATCGCTCCCTGGGCTTCACGCCCGTCGGCACGCGCCGCGGCTACTACCAGGCCGTGGGCGGACGCGAAGATGCCGTGGT
>DATBPO010000208.1:0-3622 GCA_036561265.1 Solirubrobacteraceae bacterium
TGCAGTCACCGCGTACATCCAGCAGTTCCTCGGCCAGGCCGGCGGTCAGCGCGGCAACGCCATCGCCCTCGCCCGCACCGTGCTCCAGCGCCGCCTCGCATCCAGCCTCGGCGCCATTCGCTCCTCGCTCCTTAAGCGCGCCGCGCGTATCGGCGAGCGCATCCGCGACGTCGAGGCGCTGCCCGCGCATGAGCGCGCTGCCAAGCTTGCCGAGTACCGGCTGATCCCGGATCTCGACTCCGAACAGGACCCCGACGATGTCACCGAGGAGAACGAGAGCGCGGCCGTCGAGGGCGTCGTCGTCGCCGAGACCCTCGATGCCATGCGTGTCGAGGTGAGAGAGCTCGAGCGGCTGATCGCGCAGGCCGACGCCGCCATCGCCACCGGGCAGGAGAGCAAGCTCGCGGCGCTGCGAGACTGCCTGGACCGAAGCGAGCTGCGTTCGCTGCATGAGGACGGGCGCGCCAAGCTGCTCATCTTCACCGAGCACCGCGACACCCTCGAGTACCTGGAGCGCAACCTGCGCGACTGGGGTTACAGCACCTGCGTGATCCACGGCGGGCAGCCGCCCACAGCCCGCAAAGAGATCCAGCAGCAGTTCCATCAGGACAAGCAGATCTGCATCGCCACCGAGGCGGCCGGCGAGGGCATCAACCTCCAGTTCTGCCACCTCATGATCAACTACGACCTGCCCTGGAACCCCGTCCGTCTCGAGCAGCGCATGGGACGCATCCACCGCATCGGCCAGGAAGCCAAATGCGTCATCTTCAACTTCTGCGCCACCAACACCATCGAGGGGCATCTCATCATCCTCTTGCTGCTCAAGCTCGAGGAGATGCGCAAGGCGCTGGGGGGTCGCGTCTACGACGTGCTCGGCGAGGTGCTCCAGCACAACGGCCTTGACTTCGAGCGCCTCGTGCGCGACACCCTGCTCAATCCCAGCCTGCGCGATCCCGCCGCCGAGCAGATCGAGGAGATCACCGCTGAGGCCCTGCTCGACTACGAGCGCATGGTCGGCGTCGCCCAGGCCACCAAGAACGTCGACATGAGCTGGGTGCGCGAGCACGACTGGACCTCCGAGGAGCGCCGCCTGATGCCCGAGTACGTCGAAGGCTTCTTCCTGCGTGCCTGCCAGCAGCTAGAAGTGCGTTTGGAGCGTCGCGTCGACGGGCTCTGGCGGATCGAACACGTCCCCGCTGCGCTGCGCTCCGATCGCCTCAGCGCCGTGCAGCGGCTCGACCGGCCGCAGAAGTCCTATCGCAAGCTCACCTTCCTCAAGGAGCAGCGCGCCCGCGCCGAGCACGAGGACGCCGTACTGCTCTCCCCCGGACACCCCCTGTTCGCCGCCGTCACCGAGTCGCTGCGCCACAAGCTCGCCGGCGTCGAAGGCGCATCTGCTGTCTTTGCCGCGCCCTGGGCCAGCGAGCCCTATGCCATCCACTTCTTCGTTCACAGCATCACCGGTCTTGCTACCAGCGGCCGGCCCGAAGAGGTCTTCGCCGAGATCGCCGCCGTCGCCGACGCGCCCCACGGCTTCGAGCACGCCCCCGCCGATGTCCTGCACGACCTCACCCCCGTCGAGGACGCTCGGTGTGAGCCACCCGAGACCGCCCACCTCAGGGCCGCCGAGGACTTCGTGCGTCTGCGCGTGCAGCAGCCCAAGGTCGTCGCCGAGCGTGCCCAGCGGCTCAAGCAGGCCGAGATTCGCTCCGCCTACCTAATGAAGGCGCTCGACGCCGAGAACCGGCGCCTCGAGGCCAGTTGGCTTGAGCTCGACCACCGCGTCTCCAGCGGTGAGGAGAACGCCCGTATCGCCCTCGACGCCGCCGTGCGCCGGCGCGAGGAGCTCGGGCGCCGGCGCCAGGAGAAGCTGCGCGGCTTCGAGCAGCTCGGCATCGTCAAGCCCGGGCCCCTCGCCTATCTCGGCTCCGCCCTCATCGTCCCGCCCGGGGGCGTCGATGAGAAGGCCGCCGCAGCCATGCACAACGACCCCCAGGTCGAGCTCGCCGCCATGGCCTGGGCCATGGCCGAGGAGTCCCGCGCAGGCTGGGACCCCGAGGATGTCTCCCAGGCCCGCGACGGCTCCGGATTCGACATTCGCTCCGTGCGCCGCGACGACCAGGGGCGTATCGCCGATGTGCGCCGCATCGAGGTCAAGGGCCGCGCCCCCGCCCACGGTGACGTCTCCCTCTGTCGCACCGAGTGGATCGCCGCCCGCCGCCACGGCGACACCTACTGGCTGTATGTCGTCTACGGGGCGAAGTCCGGTAGTCCGCGGGGCGTCAAGATCCGCGACCCCTACGCCAAGCTGCACGACCACGTGCGTAAAGTCACGCACGTGACCTCCTTCTACATACCCGGTGACGCCATCGAGGCCGCCGCGTGAGCCACGACAAGCGCATCATCGAGGATCTCATTCCGGTTGCCGCGATTAATGAGGTCGCCCAGCGCGAGAAGATCGGGCACGCCGCCACGCATCCCCGCAAGCTGCACCTCTGGTGGGCGCGCCGTCCTTTGGCGGCCGCTCGCGCTGCCGTCTACGCCACGCTTGTGCCCGTCGAGGGCACCCCGCCTTCGGCTCGCTCTGCCGAGTACTTCCGCGAGCTCTGCCGCTGGGGCGCCTCCGAGAGCGCCATCGCCGATGCCCGCGCGCGTGTACTGGCAGCTAACGGAGGTGTCCCGCCGCGCGTCCTCGACATGTTCGCCGGCGGCGGCGCCATCCCGCTCGAGGCCGCCCGGCTTGGCTGCGAGGCCACCGCTGTCGAGCTCAATCCGGTGGCGCACCTCATCGAGAAGTGCATGCTCGAGTATCCCCAGCGCTTCGGGCCTTCGCTCGCCGACGACATCCGGGTGTGGGGTGAGCGCTGGGTGGCCCGCGCCTGGGAGCGCGTCGGGCATCTCTATCCCCCCGTCCGTGAGGTGCGCGAAGACGGGACGCTCTTCGATGGCGGAGTTGGGTCGGCCGCAGCTGCACGGGCTGCTGGGCGGCCGATCGCCTATCTCTGGACCCGCACCGTGCCGTGCCCCAACCCGGCGCAGGGGCCGCACGAGGTGGCGCTTGTGCGTCAGACCTGGCTTGCCAAGAAGAAGGGGCGCTATGTGGCACTGCGGCCCGTGGTCGATCGGGATGCCTTGACGGTGAAGTGGGAGGTTGTCGAAGCAGCGAGTCCGGAGGGGCTTGGCTTCGATCCGGCTGGGTTCTCGAAGCGCGGGCGTTCCACCTGCTTGGTCTGTGGTGCTGCGGTAGATGGTGATTACATCAAGGCCGAGGGGCGCGCGGGGCGGATGGGGATTACGCCACTGGCGGTCGTCCTGGTGAAAGAAGGTGGCCGTGGGCGCGATTATCTTCCTGCCGGAGACTTCCCGCCATTCGACCAAGGTGAGTGCCGGGCGATATTAGAGAAACTCCCGATCACTCCTCCACAAGAGCCGGTATGCACCTATATGGACGCAGGCTTTCGTGTTGCGCCCTATGGCCTAACGAGTTTTGACGAGCTTTTTACGCCACGCCAGCTTGCGACTCTATGCGTGTTTGCATCTGGCATTCGCGAAGTGCATCAGGAGATGGTAAGCGAAGAAATGGAGGTAGGTCGAGCCCAGGCTGTCTGTGCCTATCTCGGGC
>DATBPO010000209.1:0-5214 GCA_036561265.1 Solirubrobacteraceae bacterium
TCACTCGTCCAGGAGCCGCTGGCGGGCGAACTGGCGGAGCGGTTCCGGCCGTGGCTGCTGTTCGACAGCAGGGAGAAATGGCGGCCGTTGAACGTTAACGCCCTGTTCGACGAAGGGACGCAGCGCTTCTGCCTGCGCCAAGGTCAGGCCGCCAAGTGCAGACCGATACATAACGCCCGCGAGTTCGATGCGCTCGTCCAAGGCAAGCAGGCCGGCCCGGCGACGTACATCGACATCAAGGGCAGCAGGACCGCCAGCTATCACGGGCCGGCCTCGTGCCACCCGCTGCTCGACTGCAACAGCGGTCCGCACTCAGCGATCTACTATCACGCCACCGAATCAAATGGTCGCTATTACTTGGATTACTGGTGGTTCCTGCGCTTCAATCATTTCGCACGCTTAGCTCTCAACAAAAGCTGCTTCTTGCCAGTGGCGCGCGAAGCCGGCGCCTGCGACGAGCACGAGGGCGACTGGGAGGGTATGACGGTGGTGACACCTCCCCACGACGAAAGACACATCGAATACGTCGTGTACGCCGCGCACAAAGGAACCTTCCGCTACAGCGGCGCCCAGCTAAAGCCGCACGAAGGCACACGGCCGACCGTATATCTGGCCGAAGGCAGCCACGCCGCCTATCCGCTGCCCTGCCGGGGTTCCTGTCACCAGCCGGCCGGCCTGGCGGTCGATGGCACCCTCGAACTGCCGGAGTCCGACCACGATGGACTGGCGACATGGGGGCGCAACGCCGAAGCCTGCGTCCCCAATGCCCAGGGCAGCTGTCTGCTCTCGCTGGACCAACAGCATTGGACGCACTGGCCGGGAGAATGGGGCGCCGGCTGCACGGCGGCCTGCAGCGGGGTGCTAGACGCCAACTCGCCTCACTCGCCGGGCGTACAGGCCCGCTTTCAGACGCCCTGGTGCTCCTTCCAAGAAGACCGTTTTACCTGCGACGGTCGCTCCCAGCGCTGCGCCGACTGGCTCGGATCGCAGGTCCTCGCGCTCGCCTGCGATCCAATCCTGCTCACCATCGGACAGCGCTCCAGCAAGAAGCTGGGCGCAGGTATGCTGGGTCTCAACGTCGCTGGCAAGCCGATCGAAAACGCGACCACGCCTGGGGTTGTGCAGGCGCTGGGGGCGCCCCTGGAACCGCCCGCCCGCCTGAGCGCGATCGTCGACGGGCCGGCTGCCGAAATCATCGTCAGGGCAGCGCAAGGCAGCGTCGTCAGCGAGGACCGCTTCGCCAATCCCAGCTGGCAGGCCGGACAGACAATTCATCTCACCGTCACGAGCGGTACCGACGGCCCAACGGTTCTCGCCGAAGGCCATCCCGCGATCGAACGAACCATCACCGAACGACCAACCCCCGCCAATCTCAACCGTGCGCTGAGCGTACTTGCAGCAAGTCCCTGATCTCAGCTCCCGTCCAGGCGAATTCGAAAATTTCAACCATGCCCTACGCGCGCTTGCACCAAGCTCCTAATGTCGACTCCGCCCAGAGCGAATTCGAGACTATTCGGTAATTCGGATCTTATGATACGGTGCAGGCGACACAGCAGGAGCTAAAACACCACCTCCCGGGGGTTAGCTGGTGATCGCCGATCTGCACTGCCACTATCCGATGCACCTGTTGCCGCAGGACAGCCATCCGCACGGCAATGCCAAAGGATGGCTGGGCCGGGTCCGCGACGACCTGCAGGCCGATCTCGAGGGTCTGCTCGCGCCGTGCCTGAACGACGCCAGTTGGCAAGAGGGCTGGCGCGTCGATCTCGACAAGCTCGAACAGGGTGGTGTCCACCTCGTGTGCTCGGTGCTCTACTGGCCGCCGGCCGAGTTTGACTTCGCAGTCAAGTACGCCTCGCCGCCGCTGGCCGAATACTACGGAGATCTCGAGCACCAACTCGCCTGCGTCGAGAACGACCTCCGTCAGCAGGACCCCGACGGAACCCGCCACGTGATTGCCAGGAAGGAGGCCGACCTCGATAACAAGCGCGTCGTCTTCGTCCACTGCGTCGAGGGCGGCTTCCACCTCGGGGCAGATCCGGACGCGATCGAGGAGAAGGTGCGCCAGCTGGCCGACCAGGGGGTCCTCTACATCACGCTCGCCCACCTTTTCTACCGTCAGGTCGCGAGCAACGCGCCGGCTATTCCAATGCTGCCCGACGGGCTCTACGAACACCTCTTCCCCCAGAAGCCCGGCATCGGCCTGACCGAGCTCGGTATTGCAGCGGTGAAAGCAATGTACAAGCACAAGGTACTGATCGACATTTCACACATGCGCCAAGACGCGCTCGATGCGACGTTTGCGCTAGTGGAGGCGCTCGAAGCGGAAGACGACACGAAACCCGATCCCTGCGACTTCCCTCTGCTTGCGACCCATGTCGGAATGCGCGACGCGGGACCCGATAATCAGACCTACAACCTGAGCGCGGATACCGCGAGGCGCATCCAGGCACGCGACGGCTTGATCGGCCTGATCACCGCCCAACACCAGCTTGGCTGGACACACAGCGCCGAAGATTCCCAGGCTGTCGTCGGCCGTCACCTCGACGCAATCGCAGCGCTCGGCAACGGTCATAAGGCAACCGCCATCGGCAGCGACCTCGACGGTTTCATCAAGCCCACCCTCAAGGGCCTCGATCAGGCAAGCGACCTTCCGGTGCTCAAGCGGTGGATCGAAGCCAACGTCGAAGGGGATGCGGATGTCCAGGCAATCGCATATGGCAACGCACGCCGCGTACTCGGACGGGCGTTCGCGGCACGCGGTGGTTGAGCCGGTGAGTGCGACTGCGAGACGAGTACCGAGCAGTCGGCTTCAAGGCGTGGAGCCCTCACCGCGATGCCCTGTGCTGCGCCAGCAACACCGCCACCTCCTCTTCTGAGGTCGGACTGAAGTTTTCGTACCACAGCCCAATCGCCCACAGGTCCGCTGGTGTCTGCACGCACACCACCTCATCGACCCAGTTGCGCGACTGCAGCGCCGAGACCGGGGCGGCCACGGGCACCGCCAGGATCACGCGCGCAGCGCCACGCTTACGCAGCGAGCGTGCCGCCGCCTGTGCGCTGTGACCCGTCGCCAGGCCATCGTCGACGAGCAGCACCGTCCGTCCCGCCACCCCCAGCCGCGGGCGCCTGGCGTAGAGGCTCGCCGAGCGTTCGGCTAGCTCGCGCCGCGCGCGGCCCACAACCGCGTCGAGCTCGGCGGGGCTCAGCCGCAGCCGTCGCACAGCCTCCTCATCGAGAACCAGGACGTCATCCTCGGCGAGTGCTCCGATCCCGTACTCCGGATTCTCAGGCGCTCCGATCTTGCGCACAAGCACAAGGTCCAGCGGAGCCTGCAGAGCGCGCGCAACCTCAGCCGCCACCGGCATCCCGCCGCGCGGGATACCCACCACAACAGGGCTCTCCTCGCGGAGATCGCCCAACGACGCCGCCAGGCGGCGCCCCGCATCGCGACGGTCGGCAAAGCGCACACCGCCGTCTCCTTCGCCCGAGGGCAGCTCGGCGATCGAGTCGACCGCACGGCCGCGCCGCGGATGTCGTGCCTGTGCCATGGGATTGTCCTCTGCGCTGCTCATCGATCTTCTCCCCCTCCGGCGCTCAAAGCATCAGCGGCAGCTGCGGATCGCCGCTGTGGGCGACTACTGATTGCGGGCGTACGTCGCGGCCCTGCAAGCGTTCGCCTCCGGCGGTGGCTGGCGCTGGTGTTAGTCGCGCGGGCACGGGTGACTCGGCCAGCAACCGACGCACGACCCCGGCGTGCCCCAATCACACCAACCTATGCTGAGCAGGTAATGCCCACCTCGCCCACGGCTCCAGCCGATGACCGCCGGGGACAGCGCGGCGATCCCGCCCTGCTGCGGGCACTCGCGCAGGGCGCCATGTATCGAGGCCATCCCCCCGTCGCCCTGCACGAGACGCACGCCTCCTGGGTATTCGTGGCAGGCCAGCGCGCCTACAAGATCAAGAAGCCCCTCGCGCTGGGCTTCCTCGACTACAGCACGCTCGCTCGCCGCCGCGAGGCGTGCCGCGAGGAGGTGCGCGTCAACCGCGCCCTCGCCCCCGGCGTGTACCTCGGCGTGCGCGCCATCGTCAAAACCCAGCGAGGCTTTCGCCTAGCTGCCGATGGCACTCCCGGGGCCGTGGAGTACGCCGTCGAGATGCAGAGCTTCCGGGCGCAGGACACCTTCGCGTCTCTGATCGCCTCCGGCTCTCTCACCCACGCGCACCTCGCCGCGGCAGCCCGCGTGCTGGCCGACTTTCACCGCCGCGCCGTGGTGGTGGCCGACTGGGGTCCGCATCGAGTGCTTGCGGCCTGGCGCAAGAACGTCGGCGAGCTGCAC
This sequence comes from Solirubrobacteraceae bacterium, assembly GCA_036561265.1. Classification (GTDB taxonomy): domain Bacteria; phylum Actinomycetota; class Thermoleophilia; order Solirubrobacterales; family Solirubrobacteraceae; genus Palsa-744. The sequence continues at coordinate 4,341 of DATBPO010000209.1, forward strand.
GCCGCGAGCCCTCCGCCTGAGTGGCGCCTGGATGTCGCCGCCGGCTTCGGGGAGGCCTTCGTGCGGGCACACGCCCTCGAGCTCAGGCGGCGCGCCGAGTTGGGGTTCGCGCGCGACGGCCACGGTGACCTGCGCTGCGAGCACGTGCTCGCCGGACCCTCCATCCGCATCGTGGACCGCATCGAGTTCGACCCCCAGCTGCGCCGCACCGACATCGCCTGCGACCTCGCCTTCCTCGCGATGGACTTCGAGGCAAGCGGGCAGCGCTGGGCGGCCCGTGAGCTCATCGACGCCTACCGCCACACCGGCATGGACCCCGGCGGGGAGGCGCTGCGCTCCTTCTACGCCGCCCACCACGCCCTCGTGCGCGTCAAGGTCGCCCTGATCGCCGCCGCCGAGCACCACGGAGAGGCCCGCTCAGAGCACCTGCGACTGGCACAGCGGCTGTGGTCGCTCAGCGAGCGGCTCTGCTGGCGCGCACGCGCGCCGCTTGCGATCGTGATCTGCGGGCCCGCCGCGAGCGGCAAGTCCGTGCTGGCCGCAGAGCTCTCGCAACGCGCGCAGCTGCCGGTCGTCTCCTCCGACGCCCTGCGCAAGCGCCTGGCGCACGTTGCCCCGGGGGAAACAGCGCGCGCCGAGCACTACAGCGCACGCTTCACACGCGCCACCTACGAGCAGCTCACCCGCCACGCCCTGCAGGCGCTGCGCCGTGGCGAGGGCGTGATCGTGGACGCCACCCTTCGCTCCCGCAAGGACCGCGCGCCCCTGCTGGACCAGCTGCGCCGCAGCGCACCCACGCTGCTGGTCGTCCGCTGCGAGATCCCCCTCGAGCTGGCCCTGCAGCGCGCGGCGCAGCGTATGCGCGACTCACGAC
>DATBPO010000210.1:0-1870 GCA_036561265.1 Solirubrobacteraceae bacterium
TACTCAGCGGCGCTCACAGGGTTGCCGCTGCTGCTTCCAGCCGCGGGCGGGGACTCCGACGCCGAGGCGACGCATGTCTTTCATCTGTACGTGGTGCGGAGCACGCAGCGCGAGCAGTTGCGGGCGTCACTGGCCGGCGCCGGCGTTGAAACGGGCATCCACTACCCGATCCCCTGCCACCGCCAGGAGGCGTTCGCCGGGAGCGCCGCCGCTAGAGCTCACCTTCCTGTTAGTGAACGGCTCGCGGGCGAAGTGCTGAGCCTGCCGATGGGCCCACATATCTGCGAGCAGGACGCGGAGAAGGTGATCGCTGCAGTGCGGGCCTTTTTCGAGAGCGGGCCATGAGCGCGGCCACCCCACGCGTGACCCTTGGCATCGCGACATTCAACCGTGAGACCTATCTGGCGCAGGCGATCTCAAGCGCCCTAGAGCAGGACTACGGGGACTTCGAGGTACTGGTTATCGACGATGGCTCGACCAACCCGGCGATCGCGGATGTCCTAGCCGGGTTCGATGACCCGCGCCTGCGCGTCGTGCGCCACCCCACCAATCTCGGTATCGCCGAGGCCTACAACACGATGATCCGCGAGGGACGGGGCGAGCTGATCGCGATGCTCGGCGATGACGACATCTGCCTGCCTGGTCGGCTAACGCGCGAGGTGGCGATCTTCGATGAGCACCCCGAGACCGGAGTCGTGCACGGCGACGCGCTCGTGATCGACTCGGCGGGCGATGTGACTGGGCGCTGGGAGAGCGCTGACTTCACACCCTCGGCGCTGATCCAGACGTTTTTGCGTTCGCATAACTATCTCGTGGACCCAACGAGGATGGTTCACAGGCGCGTGTATGAGGCGGTTGGAGGCTATGACTCCAACTACCGGATCGCCCAGGATCTGCACTTCTGGCTGCGGGCGGCGCGCGAGTTCCGCTTTCGCCACTGTCCGGGCGGACCGTTGATCGGCTTCCGCCGCCACGGCGAGAACACCTCTGACGAGTCCGCGCGCGAGATCGAGATCGAGAACGTCGAGAGAGCGCTAGGGGAGGCGATCGAGCGTTATCCGCTGCGTGAGCTCGTCCCCGAGCTGGACTGGTCGGTACTCGATCAAGTCGACGCTGAACGCCAGGCACTCGGGCGGCTGGCCGATGCACTCGAGAGTCGTGTGCTTGCTCTTCCTGGTCTGGCCGCGCGCCTACGCGAGCGGGCGAGCAGAATGCCCTCCCCTCCCCCGCGCCGCAAACCCGGCACAGGGCGGCTGATGATGACCGCCTTCGGCTTCAACGACAGCGGCGGGGGAACGACCGTGCCGCGCCTGGCCGCCAAGGAGCTTGCGCGCCGTGGATGGGAGGTGACGGTGTTTCACGCGGCCACCCGGCCGAGCGAGTCCGGCAGACCCTATGAGGTGCTGGAATCCGAGCAGGACGGGGTGCGCCTGCTGGCCGTGCACAATCGCGCGCACGGGATCTGGGATCTGGGGAATCCGTTGCGTGAGCTGGATGACCCTCCGATCACCGCCGCCTTTGCCGCCGCCTTGGATCGCCTGCAGCCCGAGGTGGTGCACTTTCACAACCTGCACAACCTCGGTGCGGCTTTGATCGACCAAGCCGCGGCACGGGGGCTGCCGTCGTTCTTCTCGACCCACAACTACTGGCTGATCTGCCCGCGGGCCTATCTGATGACCGGCACCGGGAACATCTGCCCCGGCCCCGGTGATGGCAGCGGTTGCGCGAGCTGTGTACACAGCCCCGAGCCCGAAGCGCACCGGCTGCGTTTGGAGGGAATCCGCGCGCGGGTCAGCCGCGGCGTGAGTGCCTGTCTAACTGTCTCTGAAGCGGTTCGCCGGACGCTGATCAGCGCCGGCTACCCGCAGCA
>DATBPO010000211.1:0-3320 GCA_036561265.1 Solirubrobacteraceae bacterium
GTCGACGCGGTCGAGCGCCTCGGTTACATAGAGCTCGGAGACCTGGGCGCGCTCGATGGTGCCGTCTGCCCGGCACCAGGCGACGGTCTGGCCCTTACGGATCTGGCCGTTGCGCACGCGGCAGATCGCCAGGCGCCCGACGTAGGGGGAGGCGTCGAGGTTGGTGACGAGCGCCTGCAGGGGGTGCTCGGGCTCGTAGGTGGGCGCGGGGATGTGCTCCAGCAGCAGGTCGAGCAGCGGCCCCAAATCGCCGCTCATCAGCCCTCCCCCCTCGGCCCCGGCGGAGTACTCAAGCGAGGCGCGCCCGGCCTTGGCGTTGCAGTAGACGATGGGGAAGTCGATCTGGTCCTCGCGCGCGTCGAGATCCAAAAACAGCTCGTACACCTCATCGACGACCTCGGCGACGCGCGCATCGGGGCGGTCGACCTTGTTGACGACGAGGATCACGGGCAGCCTTGACTCAAGCGCCTTGCGCAGCACGAAGCGGGTCTGCGGCAGCGGCCCCTCGGAGGCATCGACTAGCAAAAGCACGCCGTCGACCATCGTGAGGCCGCGCTCGACCTCCCCCCCGAAATCGGCGTGTCCTGGGGTGTCGATGATGTTGAGCTTGACGCCCTTGTAGTGCAGGGAGGTGTTCTTGGCGAGGATCGTGATGCCCTTCTCGCGCTCGAGATCCATCGAGTCAAGCACCCGATCAGCCACATCCTGCCCAGCCCGAAACGCCCCCGACTGCCAGAGCATGGCGTCGACCAGCGTCGTCTTGCCGTGGTCGACGTGGGCGATGATGGCGACGTTGCGGATGTCCTCGCGGGGTGTGGGCACGGGCGGACAGGCTAGCGGGCGCGCACTGCGCCCACGGCCAGGCGCGATCCGAGGCGTGTCAGCGCGGAGGGCATGCGTTCGGCTTTGGCGACTACTTCCTCCAAGGCAGCGGCAAAACGCCGGATCTCATCCTCCTCGATGACGAGCGCGGGCAGCGCCTTGATGACGTTCATGCGGTGCCCGGCGACCTGGCAGAGGATGCGGTGCTCATGGAACAAGGGGACGGTGACGAGCTGCGCGAAGAGCCCCGGCTGGGTGCGCTCAAGACGATCCCATAGGGCGCGTCCGACACGCCCTTCTGGCGGCCCGAGCTCGATGGCCCACATGAGACCGAGCCCGCGCACGTCTCTGACCACGGGGTAGCGCTCGACCAGGGGGCGCGTGAGCTCAAATAGCAGAGCGCCGACACGGTGTGCGCGACCAACCAACCCCTCCTCCTCCAACACCTGCAGCGTGGCGAGGCCGGCGGCTGCCGCGAGGTCGTTGCCGCCAAAAGTGGAGCCGTGCCGCACGGCCCGCTCCATGCCGTCAAAGACGCGGTCGAATGCTGTCCGCGAAACGAGCACGGCGCCGATCGGCACAAGACCGCCGGAGAGCGCCTTGGCGACACAGATGATGTCGGGCTGAAGGTCCCAGTGCTCCAGGGCGAGGAAGCGCCCGGTGCGCCCCAAGCCGGTCTGGACCTCGTCGCAGACGAACAAAGCGCCGGCGTCGTGGCAGAGGTCCTGGGCGGCCTGGAGGTAGCCGTCGGGGGGCAGGTTGACGCCCTTGCCCTGGATGGGCTCGAAGACGAAGGCGGCGACGTCGCCGCGCGCCAGCTCGCGCTCAAGCGCGTCGAGGTCCCCAAAGGGCACGGCGTGACAGCCGGGCAAGAGCGGCCCGAAGCCGTCGCGGAAGATGTCATCCCCATTGAGCGAGAGGGCGCCGAGCGTGAGCCCGTGAAAGGCGTGCTCGCAATAAAGGACGCGCGGGCGCCCGGTGGCGGCGCGGGCGATCTTGATGGCGGCCTCGACGGCCTCGGCGCCGCTGTTGGCGGGGACCATGGCACCGACGGAGCCGGGGGCGCGCGCGAGCAGCTGCTCGGCGAGGACACCGCTCAAAAGCGTCACCCCCAGCTGCGGCAGGTTGGCGGTCTGCGCCTCCATCACCTCCTGCAGGGCGGCGATCACCGCGGGATGGTTGCGACCGAGCGCAAACACCCCGTAGCCGCCATACAGATCGAGGTAGCGCTCGCCGCGGGAGTCGATCAGGTGCGCCCCCTCCCCCCGCACCCAGCTGCGGTCGAAGCCGAGCGTGCGCAGAATCCGCCCCAGCTGCGGATTCAGATAACGATCATTAAGCGCCATCTCCTCGCCGACGCGTCCGGCGAGAATGTCGCGCACTGACACCCTCAGACCGCGACCTGCCGCTTGCTCATGCGCCGCTCCTCGGAGACGCGCACGACGTCCCAGCAGAGCCCGACGCGCTCCAAGCCGCGGATGACGAGGGCGGAGGCGTCGAACTGGCGCCAGCTGAGGCCGTGGGAGGCGGAGGTGGGAAAAGCGTGGTGGTTGTTGTGCCAGGCCTCGCCAAAGGAGAGCGGGGCGAGCCAGGCGAGGTTACGGGAGTGATCGCCGGTGACATAGTCGCGGCGCCCGAAGAAGTGGCACAAAGAGTTGATCGAGTAGGTGACGTGATGCAGGACGAGCATCCTGACGGCGCCGCCCCACAACAGGCCGGTCAGCGCCGCGCGCCAGGTCCCGCCGATCAACCCCCCCAGGGCGAAGGCGGCGGCGAGCCCGCCAATCGCCCAGACGAAGAAGGTGCGATCGACAAAGGAGACGACGGGATCGGCGAGCAGGTCGGGCGCGTAGCGCTCGCGCGAGCCGCGCTCGGTGTGGATGAAGAGCCAGCCGAGGTGCGCGTGACCGAGGCCACGCAGGGCGCCGCGCAGGCCGGAGCCGTGGTCGACGTGGGGACTGTGGGGATCGCCGGCGCGATCGGAGAAGGCGTGGTGCTTGCGGTGGTCGGCGACCCAGGAGATGACGGGCCCCTCGATCGCGGCGGAGCCAAGCACGGCGAAGACCCCCCGGATCGCGGGGTAGGTCTTGAAGCTGCGGTGGGTGAGCAGGCGGTGCAGGCCGATCGTCACACCGAGTCCGGTGAGCACGTAGATGACGGCGAAGACAATCACGTCGGAGGGATGCAGAAGGCCGTCCCAGAGCTGCCATGCGACAAGCACGAGGGCAAGAATCGGCCCGACGGTGATGATCCCCGTAAGCACACGGTCGAGGGTCTCGAATTCGGGGGGCTGTACGTGCTCCGGCCCAGGGCGGTCTTCGGAAAGATCGCCGGGAGAGGGGTTTTTACTCATGGCGCCTACTCAAAAGGTATCAGCGCCGGCCCCTGGAACGTCGCACCCGCGTGGCATCGCTCGTGAGCCCCCCGAGCTCAAGCTCGCGCTGCAGTCCGAGCTCGCGCACCATGCCGGCCATCTCGCGGGCCTGGTCGTGGGCGAC
>DATBPO010000212.1:0-18033 GCA_036561265.1 Solirubrobacteraceae bacterium
GTCGACACGGCCGTGCCGGCGAACCGGCTGCGTGAGCTCGGCGAGCAGCTGCTGCGGGTGCCGGAGGGCTTTACGGTGCATCCGAAGCTGGTGAAACAGCTGGAGCGCCGGCGCGAGGCGCTCGGCAATGCCGCTCCAAGCACCAACGGCGCGGCCTCCTCCCCCAGGGCCGGCGCCAACGGCGCCGCGGCAAACGACGGTGAGGGCGCAACCCCGGGCATCGACTGGTCACACGCGGAGGCGCTGGCGTTCGCGTCGCTGCTGACGGAGGGCACGCCGATCCGCCTGACGGGCCAGGACACGGAGCGGGGCACGTTTAGCCAGCGCCATATGGTGCTGCACGACGCGAAGACGGGGCAGACGGTGTGCCCGATTCAGAGCTTGCCGGAGGCGCTGGCGCCGCTTGAGCTACACAACAGCCCGCTCTCAGAGCTGGCGTGCATGGGCTTTGAGTATGGGTACAGCCAGGAAGCGCCGGAGACGCTGGTGCTGTGGGAGGCGCAGTTCGGGGACTTTGTGAATAGCGCGCAGGTGATCGTGGACCAGTTCATTGTGTCGGGCTTGGCGAAGTGGGGGCAGACGTCGCGCTTGACGCTGCTGTTGCCGCACGGCTACGAGGGCTCGGGGCCGGAGCACAGTAGCGCGCGCCTGGAGCGCTTCCTGGCGCTGGCGGCGGAGGGCAATATAAGGGTGGCGAATGTGACGACGCCGGCGCAGTACTTCCACCTGCTGCGCCGCCAGGCGCGGATCGCGAAGGAGCGGCCGCTGATCATGATGACGCCGAAGTCGCTGCTGCGGCTGCCGCAGGCGGCGAGCACGATTGGGGAGCTGGCGGAGGACACGCGCTTTGAGCCGGTGCTGGCGGAGCCGGGGGTGGATGCGGAGCAGGTGACGCGACTGGTGTTGTGCACGGGGAAGATTTATTACGACCTGGTGGGGGCGCCGGCACGCCCGGAAAACCCGGGCCTGGCGGTGGGGCGGATCGAGCTGCTGTATCCCTTCCCGGAGGGCCAGGTGCTGAAGCTGATGAACAGTTATCCGAACCTGCGCGAGGTGGTGTGGGTGCAGGAGGAGCCGCGCAATATGGGGGCGCGCGCCCATATGTTCCCGCGCTTGATGCAGATCATGCCGGAGGAGATGCACTTCGGCTACATCGGGCGCCCGGAGCGGGCGAGCCCGGGCGAGGGCTACCCGGCGGCGCATATCGCCGAACAGAGCCGCATCGTGAGTACGGCGATCAATGTGCGGGTGCCGACGAGCCAGTACCCGCGCAAGACCCCGGGGGAGCGCTAAATGCCCCTCCCCGGTGGCCCGGAAAGGCCCACGCGGACGCGCTGGGCACCGCCCCCAACCCTAGGAGCAGGCTGAGCGATGCTGTGGCGACGCTTCATGCTGATTTGGCGCCAGCGCCGGCGCAAGCGCAAGGCGCGGCGGGGCTGATCTCGCCGGGACAGGGTGTCGGGCCAACACGCTAGACGCTCGATAGGCTGATCCTATGAGCTCTTCGGAGGACCCCACGACGGCCCGACAGGCCATGGATACCGTGCGCGACCCGCTGACGGACTTCGACGCTGTGCTAGCGGCTCGCCGCCGTCCGATGTCCGAGCGCTTGGAGTTGGCACTAAGCTGGAACGCCGTTGCAGCGGAGCTACGCAGCGGGTTGGCGGCGGCTACGAGGCAGACCAACCCGCGCCGGTGAGGAGCGAGAGAGACGAGCTGGGCCGGTTCGACGCCCGCGAGCTTTTCGAAGCGCTGGCGCGTCATGGCGTTGACTATGTGACCATCGGTGGCATCGCGATCCAGGCGTATGGCGGTCAGCGGCTCACGCAGGACCTTGATGTGGCGATCGCAGCATCGACCGATAACTTCGCCCGCCTGGGACGTGCATTGCTCGATCTCGACGCGCGTATCCTGGGCCCCGGCGGGGAGCGCTCACGGTCGGTGCCAAGCGCTTCACTGCTCGCGGCGAGCGATCAGTGGCACCTCATCACCGCCCATGGGCCGCTCGACATCCTCACATTGCCGGCTCACCTCGGATCGTTCGACGAGATGCGGGCGCGCGCCCATGAGATCCCCCTCGGCGAGCTATCGGTTCCCATCGCCCACCGTGATGACCTGCTGAAGATGAAGCGCGCCGCCGGCAGACCGCAAGATCTCGCGGATGTCCGGCTGCTCGAGTCGCTCGACGACACGCCTTAAGCACACAAGTCGCCGTCAAAGCCGCGAACCCGAGCCGCCGGAACCCTGGGCGACTGCGGGCAGCGCACCGAGCGAACCCACGCCGCCAGAACGCGGAGCGGCCTTAGCGCCCCTGCCAGACCGGCGGGCGCTTCTCCTTAAAGGCGTTGGCGCCCTCCTTGGCGTCCTGGGATTCAAAGACGGGGCCGGAGATGGCGCGCTGGCGCTCCCACATCTCCTCGGCAGACCAGTCGTACTGCTCCTGCAGGATGCGCTTGGATGCGATCAGGGCGAGGGGGCCGTTGGCGGCGAGGCGGGCGGCGAGCTCGAGGGCGCCCTGCACGGCCTGGCCGGGCTCGGCGAGGTGGTTGACGACGCCGAAGTCGTGGAAGCGCTCGGCTGGCAGGGTGTCGCCGGTGAGGGCGAGCTCCATGACGAGGTGGTAGGGCATGCGCCGGGGAAGGCGCAGCAGGGCACCGCCGGCGGCGACGAGCGAGCGCTTGGCCTCGGGGATGCCCATTTTGGCCCCCTTGGCAGCCACAATCAGATCGCAGGCGAGCGCGATCTCCATGCCGCCGGCGACGGCGAAGCCCTCGATGGCGGCGATGAGGGGCTTGCGCGCGGAGCGCTGGGCGATGCCGGCGAAGCCGCGGTCGCCGAACCAGGGCGACTCGCCCTGCACGAAGGCGCCGAGATCCATGCCGGCGCAGAAGAAGCCACCGGCACCGGTGAGCACGCCCACGGCGAGGGCGTCGTCGCCGTCGAGCTCCTCAAGCGCCCCTGCGATGCCGGCGGCGACGGCGGCGTTGACGGCGTTGCGCACCTGGGGGCGGTCGATGGTGATGAGCAGGACGTTCTCACGGCGCTCGGTACGGACGGCGGGAGTCTCAGCGGTGGAGGCCTCGTTTGCGGAAGTGGTTGCGGCGGTGTCGTTGGTCATTGGTGCAGACTACCTCGTGACCCTGTATGGCACGAAAGGGGGCGACGCCGACTTCCCCTGAGAGAGATCAGGCCGCAAACAGCGTCAGCTCGGGCTCGCGCTCGCCGCGGAGCACTTCCAGATCGACCTCGACGCAGTCGATCCCGCGGGCGCGTGCAAGCACCTGCGCCTGGGGCTTGATGCGCTGGGCGGCCAGCACTCCCCGGCAGGATCCGAGCGCGGGATCGAGGCGGATGCGCTCCAGATAGCGCGTGAGCTGCTCAACGGCATCGATGTTGCCGACGCGCTTGATCTCGACGGCGATCCACTCATCCTCATCGTCGCGGCACATCAGGTCGACGGGCCCGATGTCGGTGGGCCACTCGCGGCGGACGAGGCGAAAGCCCTCGCCGCACCACTGCGGCTGGTCTGCCAGCAGCTCCTGCAGTTCGCGCTCAAGACCCTCCTTCTCAAGTGAGGTGAGGACGTCGAGCTGGTGCTCGATATCGGAGAGCACCTCGGCCACCCTGATCTCCACGCGATCCTCCTGGCGCTGACGGCGCACGACGAGCCCGGTCAGCACCTGGCCCCCGTCGCGCTGCTCTTCGAGCACGGTGGGCGGGGTCATCCAGTTGAGGGGCTTGACGTTGGGACCGCCGCCGTCGGCCCACACCATGAAGGTACCGTCGGCCTTGAGCATCAAGAGCCGCACGGCCTCGGGCAGCACGGTGGTGACACGGCCGATGTAGGAGACCTCGCAGCGGGCGACGATCAGACGCACCGGGGCAAGGTAGCGGGCGGATCGGATTGCAGACTGCCTATCGAGCAAAAACGAAGGCGTATTTGGAGCCTGCGATTGTAACTTCTGTCACGATGATAGAAAGTATCTATCTATCTATCATCGCTCGGAGCGGCTGATCTCACGGTCCTTCGATGGGCCGTCTTGGTCCGCTGTCTCCTCCCCCTCCCCGCTCATGGCCTGACGAAACTCGCGCATGCCCTTGCCGAGGGCGCGGGCCATTTCGGGCAGGCGCTTGGGGCCGAGGACCACGAGGGCGACGACGGCGATGAAGAGGATGTGGACGGGATTCTCGATGCCCATGCTGATCTCAGGCTAGCGCGCTGCTCGCGAGCCCTGCGCGCCAGCCCGCGGGCTGCGTTCTGATCCCTCCGAGCCGCCCCCTAGCCTCTGGTGGCACCGTGCCCCCGGAATCCTTCGCAGCGCCGCCCGGACGTCCCTATCCGCCCGCCGCCGAGGCGGAGCCTTTCTGGCCCGCGCAGGCCACGATCCTGGCCGCGATCGCGCTGCAGTTCGCACTGCCCGCGCGATTGACGGTGGGTCCCTTCTGGCTGATCCCGGGATTGGAGGGGATACTGCTGGTGGGCTTGTTCGTGGTCACCCCCAATCAGGTCGAGTACGAGCACCCGCTGCGCCGGCGCATCGCTTTAAGCCTTACGGCCTTCGTGAGCATCGCCAACATCTATTCGCTGGCGGCGCTGACGCACTTCCTGCTGCACCACAACACCAGCAATGGCAGGGAGCTGGTCGTTTCCGGGGTGCTCATCTGGCTCACCAACTTCCTCATTTTCGCCCTGTGGTACTGGGAGACCGATCGGGGCGGCCCGGGTCGGCGCGCGGCGGGACACGACGGCCGGCCCGACTTCCTGTTCCCACAGATGAGCGACGATCGCATCGAGCCGGTGGGCTGGCGGCCGAAGTTCATCGACTATCTATATGTGTCGCTGACCAACGCGACGGCCTTCTCACCCACCGACACGATGCCGCTGACGCCGATGGCCAAGAGCATCATGGGCGTGCAGTCGCTGGTCTCGCTGGTGACGATCGGGCTAATCGTCTCGCGCGCCGTCAACATCCTCGGGACGTAGACCCTCAGACGGCGGCGGCGGCCTTGGGCTCCAGCGCAAGCGCCTGCACGAGGAGCGCCTTGACATCGGCCCCCGCGCCAAGGCTGAGCGCTCGCTCGAGTGCCTCAAGCGCGCCCTCGCGGTCGAGCAGCTGCAGGCGCAGACGGCCGAGGCGCTCCCAGGCGCCGGCGTCACGGGGGCCGCGCTCGGCAGCGCGGTGGGCTGCTTCCGCGGCGAGGTCGACGGCGCCGAGGTCTTCGTAGATGCGGGCGGCGAAGCGGTGGGCGGCGGGGCGCTCGCCGTCGACGCGTGCCCAGTCGCGCACGGAGCGGGCGGCGGCGTCGAGGTTGCCGGCCTGCCAGAAGGCGAGCGTCATAAGGCGCAGGACGCCAACGTTCTTGGGCTCGGCGTCGCGCGCATACACGAGCCGCTGAGCGGCGAGCGCGTAGTCACCTTCGGCCATCGCGCGCTGGGCGGCTGTCATAAAGCGCGCGACGCGGGCCTGCGCGGGATCGGGCTTGGAGAAGTCGACGAAGCTCATGCTGCCGGCGGGCACGGTGCGCACGCCGTGGCTGAACTTCACCCTGGCCCACTGCTGGACTTCGTCGCCGCCGGTGGGGTCGCCGGTGAAGTAGATGCCGGCGACGGTGCCGACGCCCCACTCGGGGTAGGACTCGCAGCGGGCGTAGCGGTGCACGACGGAGTGATCGGGAACGCGACTGCCGAAGGGGTCGTGCACGGCCTGCTCATGGGCGTGTTCGCGGGCGCGCTGCTCCTCTTCGTAGGCGCGGCGGCCGGCCTCCTCGCGCGCACGGCGGGCGGCGGCGGCGCTGACCTTGACGGCGTTGGCGGAGACGCGACCGCCGCGGCTGCCCTCGGCGAGGCGCTCGAGCTGGTCGGCGGCCTCGTTGATGGCCTTGAGGTGGCGCTCGTGCTCGTACTGCCGGCCGGCGGGGGCCACGTCGGGGTGCCAGCGCTTGGCCATGCGCCGCCGGGCGAGCTGCACCTGGCGCTTGTCAAAGGGGGGCTCGAGCTCCAGGAGCAGGAGCTGCTGCTCGATGTCGAGGATCGCTGTGGGCATACCCCGCTTACGTTAGCGACCGCCTATCCTGCCGGGCAGATGTCCTCGCAGTACATCTTCACGATGCACCGTCTGTCCAAGCTGCAGCCGCCGGATAAGACGGTGCTGAGCGATATCACGCTGGCCTTCTACCCGGGGGCGAAGATCGGCGTGCTGGGCTACAACGGCGCGGGCAAGTCGACGCTGCTGCGGATCATGGCGGGGATCGATCAGGACTACCGCGGCGAGGCGATGCTGGCGCCAGGAGCGAGCGTGGGGATGCTGGCACAGGAGCCGGCGCTGGATGAGAGCAAGGACGTGCGGGGCAACGTCGAGGAGGCTGTCTCTGAGACCAAGGCGCTGCTCGATCGCTTCAACGAGCTGGCGGCCAACTACTCCGATGAGACCGCCGAGGAGTTTGGCGAGATCCAGGCGAAGATCGACGCGGCCGACGCCTGGAACCTCGACACACGCCTGGATCAGGCGATGGATGCGCTGCGGCTGCCCCCGCCGGAGGCGTCTGTTTCCAACCTCTCCGGCGGCGAGCGTCGGCGGGTGGCGCTGTGCCGCCTGCTACTGCGTGCACCGGATCTGCTGCTGCTGGACGAGCCCACCAACCACCTCGATGCGGAGTCGGTGGCGTGGCTTGAGCAGCATCTGGCGGAGTACGCGGGCACGATCGTGGCGGTGACGCACGACCGCTACTTCCTGGACAACGTGGCGGGCTGGATCTTGGAGCTCGACCGCGGGCGGGGCATCCCTTACGAAGGCAACTACTCGGCGTGGCTTGAGCAGAAGCAGGCGCGCCTGGCCCAGGAAGAGCGCGCGGAGAAGGGGCGTGAGCGCACGATCGCGGCGGAGCTTGAGTGGGTGCGCACGAACCCCAAGGGGCGGCGCACGAAGTCAATGGCGCGCCTGGCGCGCTACGAGGAGCTGGTGGCGCAGGAGCGCAATGTGAAGCTCGAGGACGTGCAGATCCATATCCCGCCCGGTCCGCGCCTGGGCGAGCAGGTGCTGACGGTCTCCAACCTGCGCAAGGGCTTTGGCGATCGGCTGTTGATCGAGTCGCTGTCCTTCGATCTGCCCCGGGCGGGGCTGGTGGGGGTGATCGGCCCTAACGGGGCCGGCAAGACGACGCTGTTTCGCATGATCACCGGCGAGGAGCAGCCGGACGAGGGCACGCTGGAGCTGGGAGACACGGTGCAGCTCGCCTACGTCGATCAGTCGCGCGATGCGCTCGATCCCGATAAGACGGTGTGGGAGGAGATCTCCGACGGCCTGGACCACCTGCAGGTGGGCGAGCGCGTGGTCAACTCGCGCCAGTACACGGCGGGCTTTAACTTCAAGGGCTCTTCGCAGCAGCAGCGCATCGGCAAGCTCTCGGGCGGGGAGCGCAACCGTGTGCACCTGGCCAAGCTGTTGCGAAGCGGCGGGAACCTGCTGCTGCTGGACGAGCCTACGAACGATCTCGACGTGGACACGCTGCGGGCACTGGAGGAGGCGCTGCTTGGCTTCCCGGGCTGCGCGGTGATCATTTCCCACGACCGCTGGTTTTTGGATCGCATCTGCACGCATGTGCTGGCCTTCGAGGGCGACTCGCAGGTGACGTGGTTCGAGGGCAACTTCGATGCGTATGAGGAGCACCGCCACGCACGCCTGGGCGCAGCGGCCGACCGGCCCCATCGCATCACCTACAAGCGCCTCGTGCGCAGCTGAGCCGGCACCTCGGCGCGCCGCCAAGCGGTCCCAGCGCGTCATTCGCGGGCGTACCGTACGTAGCTGAGCCGGCGCACCTGGCCGCTCAGCCAGTATCCTCGCGCCCCACATGGAAACACGCTTCGATCGGGACACCGCGGTGCGCAGGATCGCTCCCCCCATATCGGGCGCGGGCCTGCCGACGGCCTCGTTCGCCGCCGACATCGCCCCTGGGTGGCGCGCGGGACGGGGACCACACGGTGGTTATCTCGCCGCCATGATCCTGCGCGCGCTGACCGAGACCGTCGCCGACGGCGGCCGCACGCCGCGATCATTGACGATCCACTACGCCAGCGCGCCCGAGACCGGCCCGGCCACGATCCATGTCACGGTGGAGCGCGCGGGGCGCTCGCTGAGCACACTCTCGGCACGTCTGGAGCAGGACGGTGCCATCAGGGCGCTGGCGCTCGCGGCCTTCTCCGTGCCCTGGCAGGCCCCGCAGGCCGGAGACCTGCCTATGCCTGACGTCAAGCTTCCCGACCTGGAGCGCCGCGATACGCCGCGCCTGTTCGAGGGTGCCCCCGAGTTCACCAAGCGGCTCATCATGCAGGCCCGCGTTGGCGCGATGCCCTTCACCGGCGCCGAGGGCGCCATGGAAATCGGCGGCTGGACGGCTTTGCCCGAGCCCCGGCCGCTGGACGCACTCTCGCTGGCGCTGTTCGCGGACGCCTGGTTTCCGCCCTCGTTCATCGGCTTGCGCGAGCCGGCGATCAGCCCGACGGTCGACCTGACGATCCACTTCCGCCAGCCCCCACCGCCGCAGGAGGGAGCGCTGGATGGCATGTGCCTGGGCATCTTCACGACACGCCTGTTGCGCGAGGGCTTCTTCGAGGAGGACGGCGTGATCTGGGCGCCGGACGGCACGGTGCTGGTCAACTCGCGCCAGCTGGGCTTGATCCTGCCCACTGACAACCCAGTGCTCCAGCCCGAGAAGCTCGCCGCGCAGGCCGCCGCCGGTACAACGCCTTAGGTCGCCTCGCCCGCACGACGCCGCCTCTTCCCGCCTCCAACACGGCCTTCCCAAGCTTCTTAGCGCCCGCTAATATACGCCTCCCGAGCATCCCTTCAGAGAGGAAACGAGTGCCATGCCCGATTACACCGTGAAGCGCATCGATGAGATGGAGGGCGCCTTCGGCGGCGGCCTGAAGAAGGCCCGTGCCGAACTGGGCGTCACCTCCTTTGGCATGCAGGTCGTGGACATGCCGCCCAACTACCCGGACTACCCCGAACACGACCACGCGGAGGAGGCCCAGGAGGAGGTCTTCGCTGTGCTGCGTGGCTCGGGCCACATGGACGTAGAAGGCGAGCGCGTGGAGCTCACCCCGGATGTGATCGTGCGCGTCGGCGCAAATGCCAAGCGCAAGATCCATCCCGGCCCCGAAGGCATCCGCTTGATCGCCCTCGGCGGCACCCCCGGCACGGCCTATAAGCCCGCCGAGTTCACCGAACTCGAAGGGGCGGCGGCTTAGACGTACCGCCGGGCCTGACTGGGAGCCGTGATCGGCGCGGCTCCCAGCTTGGTGCCGGAGAACGCGGGCAGCCGCCTCCAGGTGTCACATTGAAAGGCTAACCCGTATCAGGTAATCACCCTGCATGCCCACTGAGGAGTTCCTGAGACGGATCTGACTCCGAAGAGATGTCGCCGCCCAATTGCGCGGCAGATGCCACGAGCATGTCCTGCGCAAAGCGCTCGTTGAATCCCGCCAGGAAACCGAGCACAGCATAGAAAGCAAGTGCATGGGTTTGCGATACCTGGAGCGATGGCAGCCAGCCACCGTCTACCGCCGCAAAGAGCACCATGCCAAAGACGGCGCCAATCAGCGGCCGAACGGCACCAAGGACAATCAGCATTCCGCGACCCGCGTCATAATCCAAGCGCAACCTGCCCGATGCCATCCGCTGAAGGACACTGACGATAGCCCCAAGACCACCGCTGAGCAAAGCCACGCCGTACCAGGCCGGCACATGATCGCTTGAGAACACCGCTGCTAAAGCGGCGCACATCACGATGATAACCGCGACTCCCATTAGCATCCCCCGGCCGTACCTGCCTTGGGCATAGCGCTGGGCGGCTTTTCGAAAGGCGGCCTCAGCCGCATCCACCTCTGGGCGCACCAGATCAACTCTTCGGCGGAAAGCGTTCGAGGGACTGCGAGAGAGAGTTCGGCCTGCCTTCATCAGCTCTTTGCGGTCAAGCGTCTCCAGATTGACCGCCGAGAAGACCGAGGAGCAAAGCTCATAGGCGCGCTCGCAGTGCGGACCCCGCTCAGCTACCAGATTCTTTCTCCGGGCAACCCTTCTCGCGCAACGACGTCGTAAGAGCCAACGACGCAACCCACCCCAACTGGCCTCTGGCTTTGGCAGCAAGGATAGGTCGGTGCGCCAGAGTTCGCGAGAATGTCTCGCAAGGCGATCCAGACGGTGCATGAGAAGTTGAGCCGCCGACCAGTCGAACCCAATCGCCCGCTCAATCACGATGTACCAGAACCGTCCGTCGGGCGGTAGATAGACCCCACATCCGGCGTCCTCGAAGATCGCTACATTGACGCCAATGCTGGTGTCGATTTGAGCCGCTACGCTCTCATCGTGCTTTGTGGTCCGGAAAACGGCAAGTGCCGGCTCGTAGAACTCCCTGCCAAGTGATACTAGCTTCGGAGTGCCGCATCCCCGCCAGTACTTCAGGCGAACAAGGTCAGCGAACTCGATTTCGCGGTTCTCCAAGCGTTTCTGCCAGGTCTCTTTCTTGCCTGGATCGCTCTGGGCCGAGTTCCGCTGTTGGTCGGCGCTCATAGGGTGTCCTCAAGATCGGCCAAGCCAGGTCGCGGAACCTTCGAGCCATAAGGCCGAACTCTACCGATGCCGATAGTAGCGCTATACTGGGTTCCTGTGAGCATCATGGGCGGCGAAATCATATAGTTGAGACATAACGGTCTGCGACTAAGGCAGACGTCGAAGGGCCTCGCCGAGAGCGTCTTTGGGTCCTTTTGGGGTGCGAGGAGATGCGGACGTGCTCCGCTTAGAGATAGCTGTCCGAGAGCGACTGTGGCTGTCCCAGTGCTGTATACTGCGCTGTATATGGCTGCGACACGCACACAGGTGTACCTGACCGCAGAGCAGCGCCAGCAGATCGAGGAACTGCGCGCCCGTGACGGCCGCACGCTCGCCGAAGTGATCCGCGCCGCGCTCGACGACTACCTGGCAACCCACGGACGCCAGGCCGCCGACATGGAGCTGGCCGAGAGACAGCGTGTCTTCGACGAAACCTTCGGGTCGATGCCTGACCTCCAGTACCCGGACCGCAGCGACTGGGATCGTGGCTACGGCTGAGAGTCGGGGGCGGATCCTGGTCGACTCGGACATCGTGATCGACCACCTGCGCGGCGCGCGAGCGCTTCCGAGCTTCCCGCTTGCCTGCTCGGTCATCACGCGCTGCGAGCTGTTTGCCGGCCAGGACGAGGCCCACGTACTCCGCCGGGTGCTGGCGAAGATCTATCAGATCGAAGTGAACCCCGCGATCGCCGAGCGAGGGGGAAAATTGAAACGGGACCTGAAGCTGCAAACGCCCGACGCTCTCATCGCCGCAACCGCGCTTGAGCATGAACTACCCCTGATGACTCGTAACCAGCGCCACTTCGGGCGGGTCGCAGACCTGGATCTTCGCATCCCGCAGAGCTGAGCCCGGTTCATCAGCGATCGAGCGACGTCTCTCCGTTCAACCGCAAGGCCATCGCAGCGATCAGCCGCGCGCAGGCGTGCACGTCGCGCAGCTCCACGAGCTCCACCGGCGAGTGCATGTAGCGCAGGGGGATCGAGACGAGAGCCGTAGCCACACCCCCGCGACTGAGGTGCACGGCGTCGGCGTCGGTGCCGGTGTTGCGCCCGGAGGCCTCGACGGTGAAGGGGATGTTCTCGCGCTCCGCGGTTTCGTGCAGCAACTCGAAGAGGCGCGGATTGAGCGTCGAGCCACGGCTGATCACGGGGCCGCTGCCGAGCTCGTGCTTGCCGGCCTCCTTGACGTCGATGCCCGGGGCGTCGGTGGCGTGGGTCACGTCGACCACCACTGCCGCATCGGGCTCCAGCGAGAAAGCGCTGGTGCGCGAGCCGCCGAAGGTGGTCTCCTCCTGGGCCGCCGCCACGGCCACGAGCTCCCAAGCGCTGCCCCCCGCCTCGGCCACCAACCGTGCGGTCTCGAGCGCCACGAAGGAGCCCAGGCGATTGTCGAGCGCGCGCGAGGCCAGCCGGCCGTTGGGCAGCTCCACGGGCTCGCCGTCGATCACGGCTACATCGCCCACGCGCACCAGTTTCGATGCCTCCTTGCCATCCTTGGCGCCGATGTCGATGTGCAGATCGCGCACCTCGGCGACCTTCTTGCGGTCGTCCTCGCGCAGCAGATGGATGGGCTTCTTGCCGATCACACCGGGAAGGTCTCCCTTGCGGGTGCCAAGCACGACACGCTGGCCCACGAGGATCTGCGCGTCCCAGCCGCCCACCTCGCGGAACCACAGGAAGCCCTCGTCGTCGATGTGCGTGACGATCAGGCCGATCTCATCGATGTGGCCCATGACCATCAGGCGCCTCGGCTGTTTGCCCCCGCTTGCCGGCACGCGCGCCGAGGGCGTGCCCACAACATCGGTGTTGACCTCGGCGCCAAATGCCTTGGCCGCCTCGCGCCATACCGCCGCCGGCGCGGTCTCATAGCCCGAAGGACCGCGCGCCGCGAGTAGGTCGCGCAGGACCTGTGGAAAATCTGTCTTCTTGCTCATGCGGCGAGCAACCCGCGCAGCACGTACTGAAGGATGCCCCCGTGGCGGTAGTAGCGCTGCTCGTTGGGCGTGTCGATGCGCACGGTCACCGCGAACTCCGTGTCCCCCGCCTGCACGGTCACCTCGCGCGGGACCTCCTCGCCGCCGGCGATGCCGGCAATGGAGAAGGTCTCATGCCCGGTAAGACCCAGCGAGGCCACTGAATCGCCGAGCCTGAACTGCAGGGGCAGCACGCCCATCCCAACCAGGTTGGAGCGGTGGATGCGCTCGAAGCTCTCGGCGATCACCGCGCGCACGCCGAGCAGCTTGGTGCCCTTGGCGGCCCAGTCGCGCGAGGAGCCCGAGCCGTACTCCTTGCCGGCGAGCACCATCAGCGGCACGCCCTCCTGCGCGTAGCGCATCGCAGCGTCGTAGATCGACATCTCCTCGCTGCCGCCCGTGGCGTCGGAGCCGGCGTCCGCGTCCGGCGGACCAAGGTAACGCGTGACCCCGCCCTCGGTGCCTGGCGCCAGCTGGTTGCGCAGGCGGATGTTGGCGAAGGTCCCGCGCATCATCACCTCGTGGTTGCCCCGCCGCGAGCCGTAGCTGTTGAAGTCGCGTGGCTCGACGCCATGCTCCTGCAGGTAGAGCCCCGCGGGGCTGTCGCGCTTGATGGCGCCCGCCGGGGAGATGTGATCGGTGGTGACGCTGTCGCCCAGGACCGCCAGCACGCGGGCGCCCTCGATGTCGCGCACCGGCTCCGGCTCGCGGGGGAGATCGTGGAAGTACGGCGGGTTACGCACGTACGTCGAGGACTCCTCCCAGGCGAACACGTCGCCGTCGGGCACCGGCAGCGTGCGCCAGCGCTCATCGCCCGCGTAGACGTCGTCGTAGCCGCGCACGAACATGTCCGACTGCACGGCCTGCTCGATCGTCTGCGCCACCTCCTTGGCGGAGGGCCAGATGTCGCGCAGGAACACGGGCTCGCCGTCTGCGTCCTCGCCCAAAGGATCGTTCTGCAGGTCGATGTCCATCGTGCCCGCCAGCGCATAGGCGACGACAAGCGGCGGCGAGGCCAGGTAGTTCATCTTCACATCGGGGTTGATGCGCCCCTCGAAGTTGCGGTTGCCCGAGAGCACCGAGCAGACCGCCAGGTCGGCGTCGCTCACGACCTGCGAGACCTCCGCGGGCAGGGGGCCGGAGTTGCCGATGCACGTGGTGCAGCCGTAGCCCACGAGGTTGAAGCCCAGGGCCTCCAGCGAGCCCACCAAGTCAGCGCGCTCGTAGTACTCGGTGACCACCTTGGAGCCCGGCGCCAGCGAGGTCTTCACCCACGGCTTGCTCTTCAGCCCACGCGCCACGGCGTTGCGCGCCAACAGGCCGGCGCCCAGCATCACGGAGGGGTTTGAGGTGTTCGTGCAGCTCGTGATCGCCGCGATCACGACATGACCGTGGTCGAGGGTCGTCTGGGTGCCATCGGCCAAGGTCAGGGGCACCGCCGTGCTGGTGTGCTCGCGCACCGCGACGCCGCTGTGCTCGGCGCCGCCCGCGACCTGGGGGTGCGCATGCGCATCGCGCCCGCCCTCGCCGTTGTGGGGCTCCTGCGCGGCGATCGGATCGCTGGCGGGAAAAGTCCCTGCGACAGCCTCGTCATCGCCGTTCTGCTCAGGCACGAACCCCTCCAGCGCCCGCCGGTAGGCCCGCTGCGAGTCGCTCAGCGAGATGCGATCCTGCGGGCGCTTGGGCCCCGCGATGCTCGGCACCACCTCATCGAGATCGAGTGCGAGCGTCTCGCTGAAGCTGGGCTGCTCACTGTGCTCGTCGTGCCACAGGCCCTGCTCGCGCGCGTAGGCCTCCACCAGCTCGATCTGCTCCGCGGAACGCCCGGTGAACTCGAGGTAGCGCAACGTCTCGTTGTCGATGGGGAAGATCGCACAGGTGCTGCCGAACTCGGGGGACATGTTGCCGATCGTCGCGCGGTCGGCGAGCGGCAGCCCCGCGACGCCGGCACCGAAGAACTCGACGAACTTGCCCACCACGCCGTGCTCGCGCAGGCGCTCGGTGACAGTCAGCACCAGATCGGTGGCCGTGGCGCCCTCGCGCAGCTCGCCCGTCAGCTCGAAGCCCAGCACCTGGGGGATGAGCATCGACATCGGCTGCCCCAGCATGGCGGCCTCCGCCTCGATCCCCCCCACGCCCCAACCGAGCACGCCGAGGCCGTTGACCATCGTGGTATGCGAGTCGGTGCCGACGAGCGTGTCGGGGTATGCCTGGGGCAGCGAGCCTGTGCGAGCCGCGGCCCCCACCCCCTCCCCACTCCCCACGAACACTACGCGCGCGAGATACTCGAGGTTGACCTGGTGCACGATGCCGGTGTCGGGCGGGACGACCTTGAAGTTGTCAAACCCCTGCTGGCCCCAGCGCAGGAAGGCGTAGCGCTCGCGGTTACGCTCGAACTCGAGGCGTGCGTTGGTGTCGAAGGCGTAGCGCGTACCGAATTCGTCGACCTGCACGGAGTGGTCGATGACGAGCTCCGCCGGCACGAGCGGGTTGATCTTGGCGGGATCGCCGCCCATCGCCGTCATCGCGTCGCGCATCGCGGCGAGGTCCACAATCGCGGGCACGCCGGTGAAGTCCTGCATCACCACGCGCGCGGGCGTGAAGGCGATCTCCTGGCTCGGCTGCGCGTTGGCATCCCAGGACGCGAGCGCCTCGATGTCCTGCGCGCGGATGCCCTCGCCGTCCTCGTTGCGCAGCAGGTTCTCCAGCAGCACCTTCAGCGAGAAGGGCAGCCGCGCGACGTCAAAGCGCGCCTGCAGGGCATCGAGGCGGAAGATCTCATACTCGCGCCCGCCGACCGCGAGCGTGCTCTGTGCGCCGAAGCTGTTGTGCGTCATGCAGCTTGCAGTTTCGCAGCTCGGGGCGGCTCAGGCCGCGCGCGTGACGCGTCCCTTGCCCGAGCGCTTGCCCTCCAGAAGCGCGGCGTCGCAGGCGTCGAGCAGCATGTCGGTGCTCATCGGCGCGCGCCACTGAGCAACACCGATGGAGGCCGAGACGCCGGGGACGATGTCAAAGGAGGGCACCTCGAGCATGCGCTCGCGCGCGCGCTCGGCGGCGACGGCGGCGCTTTCCAGATCGGCGCCGGCGAGGATCACGACGAACTCATCGCCGCCGTAGCGAGCGACGCGGTCAAAGGCACGGAACTCGCCCATCAGCGCCTGGGCGACCTCGCGCAGCAGGGCATCGCCGGCGGAGTGTCCGTGGCGGTCGTTGACGAGCTTGAAGTTGTCGAGGTCGATCAGCAGGCAGGCCAGGCGCCCGTCGGTGCGCGTCGCGCGGCCGATCTCTTCGTTCAGACGCCGGCGCATGGCGCGGTGGTTCATGCAGCCCGTCACGGGGTCGGTGCCAGCCTCGGCGCGGGCGCGCAGCAGGGCCAGCGCGGTGGCTGCTTGATCGATGAGTGTCGCGGCGCACTGCACGGCGCGCTCGTCGAACGGGACGCCATCTGCGCCGATCGGCTCCCCGTCGACCTGGCGGCGCGCGAGGATCACCACCGCCTCGACCTCGCCGCGCACGGAGAGCGGCAGCAGCAGCGCAGCGCCCACCGTCCCAGTGGCGGCCAGCCGGGGAACCGCGGCCGCCAGCTCGCGCGCGCCGCAGGCTGTGACGTGCATGCGCGACTCGGCCACCCAGGCAACGCCGTGCGACCGCTCGCCGGGAGGCGCGAGGTAGCTGAGGCGCCCCTCGCCACCGAACATGTATACGACCACGGTGTCCTCGCGCTCGGCGAGGTGGTGTAGCTGCACCTCCTCCACGCCGCACTCGGCGAAGAGCTCGCCGGCAAGCGCGCGAAAGATCTCGCGCGGCTCGCCGGCGCTGTCGGCGACGTGGCTCAGCCGCCGTACGCTCGCCAGCAGCGAATCCATCTCCGAGCCGATTCCCGGCGCCGGCTCATAGGTATCCGTACCCACACGTGCCATCTCCTGCAATGTATGAGATGACACGGCGCAAGTCCACTCTCATGTCTTACCCGTGGAAGGTGACCGTCACGTAGGTCTTGGAGGTGGGCCCATGCTTGAGCGGGATGAAGCCCACGCGCAGCTTGATCTTCAGCGTGTGGTTGCGGTTAAGGATCTTCACGCCGCCGCTTGTGAGCGGCACCTTGAGCGTAACCGTCTGCGCCTTGGCCGTGTGCTTGTAGGTGGTCTTGAGGTCTGAGCCGCTGCCGCTGATGCGGCCCGCTTCGGGCGCCTTTACCTTGAGCGTGGCGGTGTGGCCGCTGGTCTTGTGCGAGGCGACCTTCACGCCGCAGCCGCTGAGCGCGATCTTGGTGCTCTGCTTGAGCACCGTGCCGCTCTGCGCGGTGATGGTGGTGGGCATCGCCAATGAGGTGCCGCAGAGGTTGACGCCGTTGGCGGTGAGCGCCGAGTTGGCGCCGGTGGGCAGGTTGACTTCAAAGCTCGACACCGGCACGTCGGGCACGGCGGCGAAGGTCGTGGTGGTGATGCCCTTGGTGATGTTGGTGTTGCCCACGAGGATGATCTCGATGCCGTTGCCGCTGACAACGAGGTCGAGGTCGGGGAAGGCCGCGCCACCGTGGGAGACGAAGAACGCGGGACCCGTCAGCTTGGCGGGCAGCACGGGCGTGAACACGGTGGCCCCACCCACGCGCGAGTTCGACGGGCAGTTCCAGGGGCTTGCGTTGAAGGTCTTTTCCGGGCAGGCCTTCTGCAGCGTCGTCAACCGCGAGGGCAACTGCTTGGGCAGCTGCGTGACGACGGAGCGGATGTTGGCCTGGGGGCCCTTGGGGTAGCCGATCTTCACCACCAGGGGAAAACCGTTCTTCTTGGAGGCCTTGGCGGCGTTGGCCGAGGCCGTGAAGCGGGGCTTGAAGCCAAGCGCGCTGCAGTTGCTCACCTGGAAGGGCGTTGACAGGCTCTGGCTAGCGCCGAAGGTTGAGCCCAGCACGGTTTCCGTGGCCAGCACGCCGCAGTTGGTGGGGTTGATGAGGAAGCCCTGGCGGTTGATGGCCATGCTCAGCGTGCGCAGGCGCAGCGGTACGCCCTTGACGATCGTGGGCACGTTGCCGCTCACCGTGATGCGCCCGCTGTAGGGGTTGACTTCGATCGCCGTACGCACGACGACGGTGCCGAGGTTGAAGGGACCCGCGACAGCGGGTACGGCCACCGTCATGCCATACGGGGCATTACCGACGGGACCGGTGAGGTAGACGGGACCGGAGAACTGCGTGGGCGTCGGACCGGAGCCGACGGTGGTGGTGGCGGTGCCGATCTGGCTCGCCGAGGAGCACGTGCCCGCGGCCGCCTGTGGTTCGACGCACAGCGGCACGCTGGGGATCAGGCCGACGAGGCCCGGGGGCAGCGTGGCGGAGACGTGCGAGAGGTACTGCTGCCCATCGGCGCGCCCCAGATTGAGCGTGAAGGAGCTCTGCGAGCCGGCCGTCGCAGGCGCTATCGCCGTGGACTGACTGAGCGAGAAGGGCAGCGGCGATG
>DATBPO010000213.1:0-9499 GCA_036561265.1 Solirubrobacteraceae bacterium
CTCGTCCCAGAAGAGCGTGTCCGAGGGGCTGTGGCCCGGGCGGTGCAGGACGCGCAGGGTGCGGTCGCGCAGCTCCAGCTCCTCGCCGTCGTGCAGTGGGCGGGTGACCTCCACTCTCGATCCCCACGCGCGAAAGCTGGCGGACACCGCGCGCAGGGCGCTCACCACGTCGGCGGGGATGCCGTGGCGCAGCATCGTCTGCTCGGCGAACACGTCATCGAGCTCCGTCATCTCGCGGAAGCTCCCCAGGTAGGCATCCAGGCCGCTCAGCGCCGCCACCTCGGCATTCGAGCGGCGCGCGAGGATCGAGGCCAGGCCGAAGTGGTCGATGTGCTGGTGGGTGATCACCAGCAGCTCCAGATCCTCGATGCGGTGGCCCAGCTTCGCCAGCTCCTGTTCGAGCTCGTCCAGCGCCTTCGCGCTGTTGGGGCCGGAGTCGATCAGCGTCAGCGGCTCGTCCTCGATCAGGTACGCGTTCACGCGCCCCACCTGGAAGGGGGTGGGGATCGCCAGGCGGTGTATGCCCTGTTCGCTGCTCTGCACGATTGCCTTCTGCGCCTCGCGCTCCTCCTCCTCGCTCGAGGGCCACTCCGGCGCCTTTGCGCTCACGAGCGGATCAGCGCCAGCACCTCGTCGCGGCGGCGCTCCATGTCCTCGCGGCTCACAAGCGACTCCAGACACAATCGCAGCAGCGGCTCCGTGTTAGAGGGGCGCACGTTGAAGTGCCACTCCTCGTAGTCAATCGAGATGCCATCCAGCTGTTCCTGGCGCGCATCGCCGTAGCGCTCCGCGATCTGCGCCATCTTGGCCTGCTGGTCAGAGACCTCGCTGTTGATCTCGCCCGAGATGAAGTAGCGCTCGTGGAAGGGCCGCAGGAGCTCCGAGAGCTTCTGGCCCGTGCGCGAGAGCTGCTCCAGCATCAATAACGCCGGGATTGTGCCGGAGTCCGCGCAGTAGAAGTCGCGGAAGTAGTAGTGGCCCGAGACCTCGCCGCCGAATAGGGAGCCCTCCTTGTGCATCCTCGTCTTGAAGAACGCGTGGCCAACGCGATTGACATACGGCGTGCCGCCCG
Organism: Solirubrobacteraceae bacterium; assembly: GCA_036561265.1. Taxonomy (GTDB): domain Bacteria; phylum Actinomycetota; class Thermoleophilia; order Solirubrobacterales; family Solirubrobacteraceae; genus Palsa-744. Next base: position 1,073 of record DATBPO010000213.1, read on the forward strand.
CGCGTCTCACCGTGTCGGGCACCGCCCACGAGGCGCGCACGTCGTACAGGATCGCTTCAGGGTGGGCGGGATCGGATTTCTTGCCCAGCAAGGACTCCGCCAGCAGCGCCGTCAGGAAGTCGCCATCCACAAACGCGCCCGTATCGTCGATGAAGAAGCAGCGGTCGGCGTCGCCGTCCCATGCAATCCCCAGGTCCGCGCCGCTCTCGCGCACCTTCTCCATGATCAATCGGCGATTCTCCTCAAGCAGCGGGTTAGGCTCGTGGTCGGGGAACTCGCCGTCAGGCGTCCAGTACATCGCAATCAAATCGAGCCCCAAGCGCTCCAGCAGGGGTCCCACCATCGGTCCTGCCATGCCGTTGCCGCCGTCCACCACCACCTTCAGCGGCTTCACGACCGCGGGGTCAATGAACTTCAGCGCAGCCTCCTGGAACTCCCCGTACAGCTCCACCTCCTCCACCGAGCCGCGTGGTGCCGTGCTCTCGCCCAAGCCGGCCTCGATCGTGCGGCGGATGTCCTCTATGCCCGCATCCCCGCTCAGCGCGATCGCGCCCTCGCGCACCAGCTTCGCCCCCGTGTATGCCTTGGGGTTGTGCGAGGCCGTGCACATCAGGCCGCCATCCAGGCCGCGCGAGCCCACGAGGTAGTAGAGCATCTCGCTGCCCACCATCCCCGCGTCCAGCACGTTTGCACCCTCCCGCACGAGGCCCTCGCGGTAGCGCGCCGCCAGTTCGGGCGCGCTCAAGCGCATATCCCGGCCCAGGCCCACGCGCAGCTCGCTCGCGGGCTTGCCAGCCAACTGTGCCAGCACACGCGCGAAGGCCCGCCCGATCGCCTCGGCCACCTCGCCGTCGATCTGCTCGCCATACAGCCCACGTACGTCGTAGGCCTTGAATATCCCGGGGTCTATGGTCCGCACTGGCAGCGGCCATCCTATGCGTTCCTCGCCAGCCTCGATTCCACAACAACGCGGCCCACACGGCGGAGCGAAGCGGAGCCTTTCAACTCCTTATATTAAGGGCATGTCCGGTCACTCCAAGTGGGCCTCCATCAAGCACAAGAAGGCGATCGTGGACTCCCGCCGCGGGCAGCAGTTCACCAAGCTCGCCCGCGCCATCACCGTCGCCGCGCGCGACGGCGGGGGGGACCCCGACGGCAACGCCGCACTTGAGAACGCCATCCAGAAGGCCAAGGCCGCCTCGATGCCCAAGGACAACATCGAACGCGCCATCGCCAAGGGAACCGGTGCGGGCGCCGATGCCGAGTCGCTTGAGTCGATCCTCTACGAAGGCTACGGCCCGGGCGGGGTCGCGCTGCTGGTTGAGACCGTCACCGATAACCGCAACCGCACCGGCTCGGATGTCAAACACCTCTTCGCGCGCTACGGCGGCTCGCTCGGGGAGCCCGGCTCCGTCGGCTACCTCTTCGACAAAAAGGGCGTCATCCTGATCGACGCCGCGCGCTACTCCGAGGACGATCTTCTCGTGGCCGTCGAGGCCGGCGCCGAGGATATCTGGAGCGACGATGGCCTGCTCGAAGTTATCACCGGCCTGCAGGACTTCATCGCCGTGCGCGGCGCGCTCGAGCAGGCCGGCATCGAGCCCGAGAGCGCCGAGCTGCTCTACCGCCCCTCCTCGCTGGTCGAGATCGAGCACGAAGGGCAGGTCGTCAAGCTCATGAAGCTCATCGACGCCCTCGAAGATAACGACGACGTCGGCGCCGTCCACGCCAACTTCGACGTGCCCGCCGAGATGCTCGAACGTGCCGCCGGCTAGCAACTCGCCCCCGGCCGAGCTTCCGCCGGTCGCGATCCTCTGTGGCGGTCGTGGTACCCGGCTGCAGGGACACGTGCGCGAGCTACCCAAGCCGCTCGTGGAGATCGGCGAGCTGCCGATCCTCTGGCACGTCATCCAGCTCTATGCCGCACAGGGCTTTGAGCGCTTCCTGCTGGCCACCGGCTACCGCGGCGAGCTCATCGAGCGCTTCGTCGCCGCACACGAATGGCCCGCCCGCGTGCGGGTACGCTGCGTTGACACCGGGCGCGACACACCCACCGGGGGGCGCGTCAAGCTGCTGGAGCCACACCTCGGCAGTGAGCGGTTCTGCCTCACCTATGCCGATGGCCTGGCCGACATCGATCTGGGAGCGCTGCTTTCGTTTCACCGCGCGCACGGGATGCTCGCGACGATGACGGTCGTGAGGCCGCAAATGCAGTTTGGGGTTACTGAGCTGGACGGTGACCAAGTGCTGGGTTTCCATGAGAAGCCCCGCTCGGAGCAGTGGATCAATGGCGGTTTCTTCTGTCTTGAGTCCGGCTCGCTTGATTACTTCGAGGTGGATAGCGTGCTCGAGCGCGAGCCACTGGAGATCATGGCGCGCGAGGGTCAGCTGCACGCCTATCGCCATCGCGGCTTCTGGGAGTGCATGGACACCTACAAGGACGCCATCGCGCTCAACGATCTGTGGGCATCCGGCGAGCCTCCGTGGTGCCAGGCGACACCGGTGCCCTCCTAACGAACACGTGTTCCCGGCAGGCGTCCGGCCCGATGCGCAGAATCCCTTCCCATGATCGTCCTCGGCATCGACCCGGGCCTGGCCAATACAGGCTATGGCGTCGTCACCCGGCGCGGCCGGCGCATGGCGGCGCTCGACGGCGGCGTCATCGAGACCGCCGCAGGGCTGCCGATCGAGCGGCGTCTCGCCGATGTCTATGCCGGCGTTGATGCGCTGCTTGAGGAACACACCCCCGACGCCGTGGCGCTGGAGGAGCTCTACTTCGGTCAGAACGTGCGCACCGCCTTCGCCGTGGGCCACGCACGTGGGGCAGTGATGCTGGCGGCCGGCCAGCGCGGCGTTCCCTGCACCAGCTACACACCCCAGAAGGTCAAGTCTTCGGTCTGCGGCCACGGGCGTGCGGACAAGGAGCAGGTGGCGCGCATGGTGCAGACGCTGCTTGACCTCCCCGAGTTGCCCACCCCCGATCACGCTTCCGATGCGCTGGCGGTGGCGCTCTGCCATGCCAACTGTGCGCCGCTGGCGGGCGCGCTCACGGCGGCGCTCGCATGATCGCCCTGCTGCGCGGCGAGGTCGCGGTACGCCGCTCCGACCACGTCGTCGTCGTCTGCGGGGGTATCGGCCACCGCGCCGCGGTCTCTTCGGAGACCCTGCACCACATCCCCGCCGTGGGCGGTGAGACCACGCTGCACACGCACCTGATCGTGCGCGACGACGCACTGGCGCTGTATGGCTTTCACTCCGAGACCGAGCGCGACCTCTTCCTGATGCTGCTCTCCGTGCAATCCGTCGGACCCAAGGTCGCCCTCGCGGTGCTCTCCGGCGGCCCCCCGCGCGAGCTCATGGGCGCCATCGCCGCCGGCGACGCGGCGCGCTTTCAGGCCGTTCCCGGCATCGGCAAACGCACCGCCGAGCGCATCATCGTGGAGCTGCGCGAGAAAGTCTCGGTGGGCGATGCCCCCATGGTCGGGGACCCGGGGGGGATCGTGGCGCGCCGCGGTGTGCAGGTCGCCCCCAGGGGGCTGGCGCGCGCGGGACTCATCGAGCTGGGCTATACGCCCGGAGAGGCCGAGGAGCTGCTGAGCGACCTCGAGGGCGACAGCGCCGAGGAGCTGCTCGCGCAGGCGCTGCGCACGGCGCGCAAGGCTTAGGTGCAAAGAGCGCGGCGCAGAGGGGATACCGACACGATGAACCGCATCCAAACGCCGTATTCGATCGAGGACGAGGAGGAGCTCGATCGCTCCCTGCGTCCCCGACGCCTGAGTGACTTTGTCGGCCAGGACGCCCTGCGCGAGCAGCTCGCCGTGGCGATCGAGGCCGCCGCCGCGCGCGGCGATGCGCTCGATCATCTACTCCTCGCCGGCCCCCCAGGCCTCGGCAAGACCTCGCTCGCACAGATCGTCGCAAGCGAGCTGGAAGTGCCCTTTGTGCAGACCGCCGGCCCGGCGCTGGAGCGAAAGGGAGACATTGCGGCCTTTCTCACGGCGCTTGAGCCGCGCAGCGTTTTCTTCGTCGATGAGATACACCGCCTGCCGCGCACGCTGGAGGAGACCTTCTACCCGGCGATGGAGGACCACCGGCTGCCGATCACCGTGGGCCAGGGCGCGGGCGCGCGCGTGGTCACGCTCGACCTGCCTGCATTCACGCTCGTCGGCGCCACCACGCGCACGGGCTTGCTCACGACGCCGCTGCGTGATCGCTTCGGCATCCAGGCGCGCCTTGAGACCTATTCGGAGGACGATCTCGCCGCGATCGTCGCGCGCTCGGCGGGCATCCTCGACATTCCCATCCAGGCCGGGGGCGCAGCTGCCATTGCGGCGCGCAGTCGCGGGACCCCGCGCGTGGCCAATCGCCTGCTCAAGCGCGTGCGCGACTACGCCGAGGTGCGCATGGATGGCGTGCTGAGCGCTGACACGGCCTGCGCGGCGCTGGAGTTGCTGGAGGTCGACGATCGCGGCCTCGACCGCCTCGACCGGGAGATCCTGCGTGCCGTCTGCGTCAAGTTCTCCGGTGGCCCCGTGGGCCTCTCCACGCTGGCCGTCGTCGTGGGTGAGGAGCAGGACACGATCGAGGACGTCTACGAGCCCCACCTGCTGCGCGAGGGACTGCTCAAGCGCACTCCACGGGGGCGCATTGCCACGCCGGCTGCCTTCGCGCATCTGGGCGTGGCACCGCCCGAGCAGCCACCTTCAGTACAGAGCGCTGCGGACCCCGCTCTGTTTGAGCTCTGACCGCAGCTTTCATACCGCTGCTCCCCTACTCTGTGAGTCGATGGCTCACCCCTTCATCTGCCCCAACTGCGGCCACCGCACGAGCGAGCTCGATCGCAACATCGGCTTCACGCGCCAACCCAAGGGTTGCGCCAAGTGCGGCTTCGCCTTTCTCTTCGAGCTGCTCGACGACTACTACCCAGCGCCCGATGCGGCCTTCTTCGTATGCGACCACGAGGGCCGCGTGATCGGCTGTGGCAAGAACTCCTTTGCCTTCACCGGTCTTGAGGAGGAAGCGGTCATCGGTCAGCGCGTCGAGCAGGCGCTGGGCCTGAGCTTCGCCAACGGCGACAACCCCGTCTCGACCGTGCTGGAGTGGGGAGTGCGCGCTCTGGGCAAGCCCGTGCGCGTCAGCGGCGAGCGCGACGTGGAGGCCAACGCCAAGGCGGACATGTTCCCCGCCTATGACGAGGACGGTGGGCTGTTGCTGGTGCTCACCCCGGACAAGTAGTCTGAAGGGGAGAACATGGAATCTCCTGCCCTACCATGACCGACCGCCGCCGCAACGCTTTCGTGCTCGCCATCGTCCTCGGACTGGCGCTGCTCTCGCTGATCGTGATCGTCGGCGTCCCGGGCACATCGGTGAAGCCCAAGAAGACCCGCCTGGGCCTCGACCTGAAGGGCGGCGTCGAGCTCACCTATCTGGCCAAGGCCACGGCGCAGTCCAAGGTCAACTCCGAATCGCTCGACCGCGCCATCGGCATCATGGAAAAGCGCGTCAACCAGCTCGGCGTCGCCGAGCCCGAAATCCAGCGCACCGGCGAAAACCAGATCAACGTGGCGCTGCCCGACGTCAGCAACGCCGCGCGCGCCCAGGAGCAGGTGGGCAAGACCGCACAGCTGCACTTCTATGACTGGGAGCCCAACGTGATCGGGCCCAACGGCAAGCCCGCCCCGACCGAAGCGTCGGTCACCGGCGGACCCAGCGCCGCCGCGGCCGCCACGGGCAAGCCCGAGTACCAGGCGGTGCTGCTCGCCGCCAAACGCCCCGCGGTCCTGCGCGCGAGCGACACCACGCTGGCGGCGGGCTGCACTCCCAAGCAGGTCGGGGGCTGCATCTACGGGCAGTGGTACCTGCTCGACACCACCCACCAGAAGGTGCTGCGCGGCCCCGAGGACACGATCGCCAACCTCTACGCCGACGGCTACAAACCGCCCAAGGGCGTCAAGACGAAAACAGTCCGCGTCAACCCCGGCACGGTGCTGGCACAGGCCGAGTCGGAAACCGATCCCAAATCCGGCAAGGTCATCAAGGCCGAACCGGAAAGCTGGTACGTGCTCAACGACAACCCCGTGCTCAGCGGCGCGGACATCACGCACCCCACGCAGAGCTTCGAAAGCGGCGGCGGCTCCGCCGGAGCACCCGACGTCACCTTCGGCTTTAACTCCGGCGGCGGCACCACCTTCCAGCGCGTCACCCGCGAAATCGCCCAGCGCGGGCAGAACTCCGCGCTACCCGGCGTCGCACCGAGCGCCGCCTTGCAGCACTTCGCGGTGGTGCTCGACAACCAGGTCATCACCGCGCCCTCGATCGACTACACCCGATACCCCGACGGCATCGACCCCACCAACGGCTCGGAGATCACCGGCGGCTTCACGCTCACCTCCGCACAGAACCTCGCTCAGGAGCTGCAGTCCGGTGCGCTGCCGATCAAGCTCGAACTGATCTCCCAGTCGCAGGTCTCCGCGACGCTCGGCAAGCAGGCGCTCGAACAGGGGCTCGTCGCAGGTCTCGTGGGCTTCCTCGTGGTGTGCTTCTTCCTGCTCGCCTTCTACCGCGTGCTGGGCATGATCGCCGTCGGCGGCCTCTTGATCTACGGCCTCTACTTCTTCGCCCTCATCAAGCTGATCCCCATCACCTTGACACTGCCCGGCATCGCCGGCCTGATCCTCACGATCGGCATCGCCGCCGACGCCAACATCGTCATCTTCGAGCGCGTCAAGGAGGAGATTCGCGGCGGGCGCTCGATCGCCGCAGGCATCGTCACCGGCTACCGTCGCGGCTTCGCGGCGATCATCGACGCCAACGTCGTGACCTTCATGACCGCCTTCATCCTCTTCGCGCTGGCCACCTCCGAGGTCAAGGGTTTCGCCTTCACGCTCGGCATCGGCACACTGCTCACGCTCTTCACGGCCGTCCTGGCTACACAGGCAGCGCTGGGCGCGATGGGCCGCTCGCGCGCGGTCTCGCATCCCGCCCTGCTCGGAGCCTCCAAGCGTAACCGCCACTGGACCTTCGACTTCATGGGCGCCTCCAAGTGGTTCTTCTCGCTCTCCGGCACAATCCTTTTGATCGGTGCCCTGGCGATCGGCGGCAAGGGACTGAACCTCGGCATCGACTTCAAGTCGGGCACCCGCATCCAGACCGGCCTGGTCAAGCCCGCCACCGAGAACCAGATCCGCTCGACGCTGCGCAACGCCGGCTTCGGCACGGTCGAGGTGCAGCGGGTCACCAACAAAAGCATCGGCGCCAACGGCTTTCAGATCTCGACGAAGAACCTCAAGCAGACCGAGGTCGTCAAGGCCGAGGCGGCCCTGAACTCCGCCTTCGGCCTGCGCAACACCTCCAGCACCTCGATCGGGCCGACCTTCGGCAAGACCGTCGCCAAGAGCGCGATCATCGCGATCATCGCCTCGCTGCTGGTGATCTCCGTCTACATTGCGCTGCGCTTTGAGTGGAAGTACGCGGTGCCGGTGCTGATCGCGCTGATGCACGACCTGTTGATCACAGCGGGCGTGTACTCGCTCACGGGCAGGCAGGTGACAACCGCGACCGTGGCGGCGCTACTCACCATCCTGGGGTACTCGCTATACGACACGATCATCGTGTTCGACCGCGTGCGCGAGAACGTGCCGCGCATGCCGCGTGCGGCCTTCTCGCAGATCGTCAACCGCTCGATGTCCGAGGTCCTCACGCGCTCGCTGGCCACCAGCTTCTGCACGCTTTTGCCCGTGCTCTCGCTGCTGCTCTTCGGCGGGGAAACGCTGAAGGACTTCGCCTTCGCGCTGCTCGTCGGCGTGGCCTCCGGCGCCTACTCCTCGATCTTCATCGCCTCGCCCGTACTGACCCACTGGAAGGAGCGCGAGGGGATCTACCGCAACCGCCGCGCGCGCATCACGCGCGAGCTCGGCTACGTCCCCGCCTACGCGACCTCGCTCACCGGCGAGGGCACCCTTGCGGCGGACGAGGAGACGCCGGCACCGACGTCGCGCCGCCGCAGTGGCCCCAGGCGCCAGCGCCGCGAGGCCAGCCTGCTGACACCCGAGGAGCCCGGCGAGCAGATCTCCAAGGACGAGTTCGACGAACTGGTCGCCGATCTGGATATCGAGGGTGTCGAGGGGGTCGCAGCGGCCAAGGCGAAGGCCGATCCCGCCGCGGACCTGCAGCCCGAGGACGTCGTGATGCCCTCACAGCGCCGCAGCAACGGCGCCGGCGACGGCCCATCCAGTGGCCCGCGCAAGCCCCGCAAGCCGCGCAACCGCCGTCACGGTAGGGCACGCTGATATGGCCCCGCGCGACCCCGCATCCCGCATCACCCACGGAAGGAGCCGCTGATGGCGCTGCTCGGTTGGGTAATGATGGGCTTGGCGATCTGGCACTACACGATCTTCCTGCCCGACCGCTTCTGGGGCGGCATCGTGG
>DATBPO010000214.1:0-13335 GCA_036561265.1 Solirubrobacteraceae bacterium
GCGATCCCGGGCGCCTCATCGCTGCCGGCAGGACCGCGGTACGCGGCCAACACGGACCCCCTCTGGGGGTCCTCTCCTAATGATTTTCCTGAACGGGGACGCCTCGGATCTGCGGGCCGGCGACACCGTTGCCGCGGTGCTCGCGCGGCTGGATCTGGGACTCGATGCCAAGGGCATCGCTGTGGCCGTGGACGGCGCTGTGGTGCGGCGCGGCGAGTGGGAGGACTTCGAGTTGCCAGCGGACGCGCGCGTTGAGGTGCTGAGCGCGATGCAGGGCGGATGAGCGAGTTGCTGAGCATCGCGGGGCGCGAGTTCCGCTCGCGGCTGATCCTCGGCACGGGCAGGTTCCCCTCGCTGGCGCTGCTCGCCGAGGCGATTGCCGCCAGCGGCAGCGAGCTCGTGACGGTGGCCCTGCGGCGCATCGATCCGAACGCCCGCGGGTCGCTGATCGACGTGCTCGATGCGGCCGGTGTGGAGCTCCTGCCCAACACCGCCGGCTGCCACACCGCGCGCGACGCTGTGTTGACCGCACGTCTCGCGCGCGAGGCTTTTCAGACGGACTGGGTGAAGCTTGAGGTGATCGGCGATGAGGACACGCTGCTGCCCGATGGCCTTGAGTTGCTGCGCGCCGCCGAGCAGCTCGTCGACGAGGGCTTTGTGGTGCTGCCCTATACGACCGACGATGCCGTGCTCGCGCGGCGCCTGCAGGACGTGGGCTGCGCGGCGATCATGCCGCTCGGCGGGCCCATCGGCTCGGGCCAGGGCATCCGCAACCCCTACAACCTGGCGCTGCTGCGCGAGGCCGTGCAGCTGCCGGTGGTGCTCGACGCCGGTGTCGGCACGGCCTCCGATGCGGCGCTGGCGATGGAGCTGGGCTGCGATGCCGTGATGGTCGCAAGCGCCGTCTCCCGCGCGCAGGACCCCGTGGGTATGGCCACTGCTATGCGCCACGCCGTGCAGGCCGGACGCCTGGCCTACACCTCGGGGCGCATCCCCAAGCGCGACTACGCCACGCCCTCGACCCCCAGTGAGGGCCTGGCCGAGTTCACCGACAAGCAGGCGCCGGCCTAGCGCGCTCTCTAGTTGACGACTTCGATCGTCCCGTTCATCGTCGTGGGGTGAATCGTGCACTCGTAGTGGATGACGCCGGCCTTGGTGGCCTTGAATTCGAAGGTCCCGCCTTCGCCGAAGTTCTTCGAGGCGAACTTCGCCGGGCCACCCTTGCTGGTGACGTTGTGCTCCACGGGGTCGTAGTTGGTCCACTTGATCGTGGAGCCCACCTTGACCTTGAGCACGTCGGGGTCGATGGCGATGTTGCGGTAGGCGATCTGGACGGCGCCGCTCTGCACGGGCGCGTTGGCTGGCGGGGTGCCGAACTTGGGCGTCGTTGCAGGCTGCAGCCCACCCTTGCTCTTGCTCGTACTGGTCTTGGAGCTCGTGATGGTGCTGGTGCGCCCGCCCACGGTGACCGTCGTCGTTTCGGTTTCGTTTGAGCTGCCGCTGGAGCCGCAGCCTGCGGCGAGCATCAGGGCGCCGGTGGTCAGGAGCGCCGCCACAGCCAAGGTCCCTCGCGTCATCCCTGCACCCTACCTACACTGTCCCCTCCCATGGCGCGCCACTTCCTGATCGGCAACGAGTTGACGGGCGAAGAGCTCGATGCGCTGCTGAGGCGCGCGCTGGAGCTGAAGGCCGACCCTCTGTGCTCGCGCGCGCTCGCGGGCCAGGCCGTGGCGCTGGTCTTCGAGCGCCCCTCCACGCGCACGCGCGTCTCCTTCGAGGTGGGGGTGGCAGAGCTGGGCGGTGCGGCGCTGGTGCTGCGCCCCGATGAGCTCCAGCTCTCGCGGGGAGAGAGTCCGCGCGACACGGCCCTCGTGCTTTCACGCCACGTAGCGGCGATCGGCCTGCGCACGGGGCCGCACGCGTTGTTGGAGGAGCTGGCGCGCTACGCCTCGGTGCCCGTCTTCAACATGCTCACCGCCGAGCACCATCCCTGCCAGCCGCTGGCGGACCTGCTCACCATGCGCGAGCGCTTCGGTCCGTTGGCCGGCCTCAAGCTGGCTTACGTGGGCGACGGCAACAACATGGCGCGCTCGCTGGCGGTGCTGGGGACGCTGGCGGGGGTCGACGTGGCGGTGGCTTCGCCGGCGGCCTATGCGCTGCAGCGCTCAAGCGTCCCCCTATCCGCCGAGGCTCAGGGCAGCCTGACGCTGCACGAGGATCCGCGCGAGGCCGCTGCCGGTGCGCACGTTCTGTACACAGATGTGTGGGTCAGCATGGGCGACGAGGACACCGCGGCAGAGCGCCGCGAACTGTTGGCGCCCTACCGCGTGGACGAGGGGCTGCTGGCGCTGGCCGACCCCGAAGCGATCGTGCTGCACTGCCTGCCAGCGCATCCCGGCGAGGAGATCTCAGCCGAGCTGCTCTACGGCGAGCGCCAGCGCATCTGGGATCAGGCCGAGAACCGCCGCCACGCGCAGAAGGCCCTTTTGGAGCTACTCCTCGGAGCTGCGATAGTGAGCCAGTGAGCGCCCCCACGGCACCCCCCGCCGAGCCCTTGCCCGGCCAATCCAAGCGTCCGCAGCGCGGGCAGGAGATCGAGCTGAAGATCGACTCGCTGGCGCACGGTGGCGAGGGCGTGGCGCGCTGGGGGCCGGGCGGCTATGTCGTCTTCGTCGCCGGCGCCGTGCCGGGCGACCGCGTACGCGCCGTCGTCTACAAGCCCAAACGCAGCTACGCGCACGCACGCACGCTGGAGGTGCTGGAGCCCAGCCCCGAGCGCATCGCGCCGCGCGCCGAGCACCCCGGTGTCCCCTGGCAGGTGCTCCCTTATGAGCGCCAGCTGCAGATCAAGCAGGAGCAGGTGGGCGATGCCCTGCGACGCATCGGCAAGCTTGAGGGCTTCGAGCTCGAAGAGATCGTGCCGGCTGTGCAGCAGTGGCGCTACCGCAACAAACTGGAGTACTCCTTCGGCATGGCCGTTGAGGAGGGAGAGGCTCCGCTTCGCTCCGCCGTGGGGGCCGGTGACGAGGAGATGCCTGTCACGAGCGCCAAGCTCGTCTGCGGCTTCCATGCCTCCGCCGGCGGCAACCGCGTGGTGGAGATCGAGGACTGCCTGCTGGCCTCCGAGCTCGGCAACCTGGCGCGCGACACCGCCGCGGCGTGGGCGCGCGAGCAGGGTCTCGGCGCGTGGACGCGTGGCGATGAGCCGAGCGGCGTGGCGCTGCTGCGCAATCTCGTCGTGCGCGAGGGCCGTCACACCGGACAGGTGCAGCTGCGGTTGGTGACGACGCCCGGCGAGGTGGACGTCTACTCGCTCGCCGCAGCGCTTGGCGAGGCGCTCGGCGAGAGCCTGTCGGGTCTCTTGTGGACGCGCAGCGGCCAGCTCGCGGAGACCACCATGGGCGGTGAGACCGAGCTCGTCAGTGGCTCCGCCGAGTTGCCCGAGCGCCTGGGCGAGCTCGATCTGCGCATCTCCTACGAGGCCTTCTTTCAGACCAACACCGAGATGACCGAGGTGCTGTATGGCCTCGTCACCGAGTACGCGGCGCTGGAGGGCTGGGAGCGCGTCTTCGACCTGTACTGCGGCATCGGCACGATCGGCCTTACCCTCGCCCCGCGTGCGGGTGAGCTGTGGGGCATCGAGCTGATCGAGGAGGCCGTCGCCAACGCCATCGCCGCCGCGCGGCGCAACGAGATAACCAACGCCCACTTCTTCGCCGGCGACACCCGCCTGGCGCTGCCCGAGCTATTGGAGAAAGCCGGCAAGCCGGATGTCGTTGTCGTCGACCCGCCCCGTGCCGGCCTCTCCGCCAAGGTCGTCCGCCGCGTCATCGACACCTCCCCCAAGCGCATCGTCTACGTCTCCTGCAACCCCACCACGCTCGCGCCCAACGCCGCCCAGCTGGTCGAGGCCGGCTGGACTCTGCACCGCGTCCGTCCGGTGGACATGTTCCCGCAGACGCACCACGTCGAGTGCGTGGCGTTGTTTGAACGCTGAGCGGTGTTGAGCTACGCCGCGACAGCCGTTTTGGCCGGCACGTAGTTCTCGATCGCCAGATCGTCCCGTTCCAGCGCGAAACGGACGCCCGCCTCGGCCAGCCGTCGCGCCTCGGGAAATGTGTCGGCCACCGTGGTCCAGTGCGGAATCTCCGGCGAGGAGGCGACCCACGTGTCTTCATCCTGCTTATAGAGAATTCGCACCACGCCGGTCTCCGCGGCCGCGAAGACCCAGTCCTCGGCAGGCGCCCGGTCGGATAGAGCCTCAATCGGGACGCCGAGCAGCGCTGCGACGCTGGCATCAAGGCGTTCATGTGCACGTTCGCGCGCTTCGGCAAGGACCGCTGCCCTGGCAAGATTGACCCGACGTTGGATCGCTATCTGATCTACCAGCCGCCTTGCTTCCTCCATCAAGTCATCCATGGCGGCAATTCTAACCGCATTCGGCATGGAACGCTGTGCATTCATCAGAGGCTCCGTCGCAGATCGGCCAGCTGTTCGCCCACCGAATACGCGAGCTGCCTTGTCAGTTCGTGGGCCTCTTCGGCTTGGCCAAGTCGCAGTTCTATCTCCCTAAGAGAACCGGCATCACGGTTTGCTGTCGTTCGGATCTCGTCGCTCGTGTGCTCGACGCGCCTTTGATAGGTGAGCCCGTCGCGGCCAAATCCGCTCGGCACCTCGCCGCGGAAACCGCGCGCGGAAAGTCCGACAAACGCGCTCCACCCGAGGAACGCGGCGGCGCTGCGCTCAAGCGCATACATCGCTCTGGAGTCGAACGCGATGGCGGGGAGGTGCGCTGGCACGGGGCCTAGAAGCGCAAGCGCCAGGGCACCGGCAAGCCCGGCGGCCGTGGCGAATCGCACCACTCTCTGCTCGATCCTGCCACTCCAGCGTTCAGCCTCGTTGGACGGAAGTCCGGACATAGCCGGCCACCATACGCCGCTCCGGGGATACAACTCTCGGGCAACCCTTCCTCGCCCTTCCCCGCGCTAGTCTCCAGCCTCATGCGCGCCGTCACCATCCGTGAGCAGGAGATTGTGGTCGAGGAGCACCCGGACCCCGTGCCCGAGGCCGGCGAGGTCCTGGTCCGGGTGCGGGCCGCCGGGCTCAACGGCGGCGACATGATGCAGCGGCGGGGGCTGTACCCGGCCCCTCCCGGCTCCCCGCAGGATATCCCGGGGATGGAGCTGGCCGGCGAGGTGCTGAGCCTCGGTGCCCACCCCCCCGGTACTTGCCGCTTCAAGCAGGGCGATCGCGTGATGGCGATCGTCGGCGGCGGCGGGCAGGCCGAGCTTGCGGTGGTCCACGAGCGCCAGTTGATGTCCGTCCCGGCGGTGCTCGACTGGCCCGCGGCGGGCGGGCTGCCCGAGGTCTTCGTCACAGCGCACGACGCGCTCTTCACGCAGGCGGGTCTGCGAGTGGGAGAGCGCCTGCTGGTCCACGGAGGGGCCGGCGGGGTCGGCACGGCCGCGATCCAGCTTGCACGAGCGTGCGGTGCGCGTGCGGTCGCCACCGTCCGGCGCGAGGAGGCCCGCGATCAGGTGGCCGCGTTGGGCGCCGAGGTCATCCCGCCCGAGGGGTTTGCCGAGCACGGGCCGTTCGACGTGATCCTCGAGCTCATCGGCGCCCCCAACCTTGAGGAGAACCTGAACGCTCTCGCCACCGGCGGGCGCATCTGCGTGATTGGCGTCGCCGCGGGCGTCAAGGCCGAGCTGAATCTCCTCGCCCTGATGGGCAAGCGCGCCCGCATCCACGGCTCAACCCTCCGTGCCCGGCCTTTTGAGGAGAAGGCGCTCGCCGCCCGCGCCCTGGAGCATGAAGTGCTGCCGCTGTTTGCGTCCGGTGCGCTTACGGTGCCAGTCGCCGAGACCTTCGCCTTGGATGAGGCCGCCACGGCTTATGAGCGCTTTGCCGCCGGCGGCAAGCTGGGTAAGTTGGTCATCGAGCTCTGACCGCGATTTTAACTCTGACTAGGTTTTATTTTTTACAAAAATAAATAAAAAATCCAAAAGGAGCCTGGCTTATCGAGGATGGCAACTTTTTTGGACTATCACTGTGTTCTGTGTTTGTGCGGCCTGGGCTGTTTGTTTTTCTTATTTTCTAAAAATAAAAATCCAATCCAGAGTTAAAATCGACACCAGCGGAGGGCTCAGGGCTCTCCCTGAACCCAGGGTTTGGGGCGCAGCCCCAAAAATCCCCAACAGCGATCAATACGGCGGCAGCGCCGCGTACCACTCGCCGAGGGCGCGGAAGGCGGCCCAGAAGTCGCGCTTTGAGTCCTGCTCATCAAGAGCCTCATCGATGTTGGGCACGTACAACGCGTCGATGGAGGGCGTGAGCTGCTGGATGGCGCCGAGGTCTTCGCGCAAGGGACGGGCGAGGGGGATGTCCATGTCGCCGAGGGCGAAGAGGGCGTCGGGGCCCATGGCTACGACGATTTTTGGCTGGACGATGGCGATCTCCTCGGTGACGCGGGCGATGCAGCCGGGGTCGGCGAGGGCGGCGTCGGAGAGGGGGCACTTGACGCAGAGGGTGCCGTAGACGGCGAGGGGGTCGATCGACAACCGTTTGAGCGATTTCATGAGCGCGCCGCCGGAGCGCCCGTAGAAGGCGACGCCCTCCTCGATCTCCGAGGGCAGGGGGGCGTACTTCAGGAGCATGATGTCGGCCTGGGGGTGGCCGGAGCCGAGCACGGGCATGAGGTTGCCGCGGGGGCAGTGCGGGCAGGCCTGCAGCTCGCGCGTGAACGAGTTGAGCTCGCGGATGGCGCGCTCGAGGTACTTCTCCTTGATCTGGTCGTCGGTCACGGGCATGTGGGGCCCGTTGGGTTTAGACGGCCGGCCTTCATGTCCTTGCGGGTGCATCAGTAGTTGCGCCTTGCAATCCCCGTGGCTTACCTCAAGCGCGCCTGCGTCCGTCGGTGGCGCGCTTGACGCGGCGGGCCTTGCGGGCGCGTCTGGCCGGCGCCGGCGTAGCCCTGGTTTCCAGGAACTTGAGCGCCTGCACGTAGAGCAGGCTGGAGGGCCGGGTGACGATGTCGGCGTCGCGCAGGGACTGCAGGAACTCCTGCGGGCCGTCGAAATTGCGCATGCGGATGCGCACGGAGCCGAGGCCCTGGGCGACGTGGGAGTCCGAGCCGGCACCGGCGACGATGCGGTACTTGGCGGCGAAGCGCACGGCCTCCTCGTTGAAGGCGCCGATGGCCACGCGCGGGTTGAAGACCTCGATCGCGTCGATGTCATCCAGGATGGTGAGCAGGTGCTCGTAGTCGGGCACGGAGTGCATGCGGTCGAAGGGGTGGGGCACGTAGACGAGGCCGCCCTGGCGTTTGATCTCCGCGACGGTCTCCGCGAGCGTGAGCCCGCGGGGGATCTTCTCCTCGATGAAGAGGCCGATGACCTCGCCCTGCTCGGCCGTCTTGACCTCCTCGGCGACGATCACCTTGACGGGCGGCTGAGAGCCGCGGCGGCGCGATTCTTCCGCCTGCGCGCGCGCCTCGAGCGCGCCGGAGACCTCGTTGTGGTCGGTGACCGCGATCGCGCCGAGCCCCTGTTCGCGCGCTGTGGCGAGCAGCACCTCCACGGGCGTGGCGCAGTCGTGCGAGTGGTCGGTGTGCATGTGCAGATCCACGTCGATCAGCGAGCGGCGCGCGAGGCGCTTGAGCAGGACGGGGTCGCCGACGGGGTCGTGGCGGCGCGCGGCGACGGTGCGGTAGATCGCCTCCAGCTCATCCGCTGCGCCCTTGTCATCCCGCACGAGCGCGTACTCGCCGGGGAAGTGCTTGTCCATCAGCTTCGCCGTCGCCTTGAGGCTGGCCGTGCGCGCGTCGAGGCGCCCGAAGAAGGTGGAGACGAAGCGCTTGGCCAGGACGGTCGAGAGCAGGCGCTCGGTCGGCGCGTGGAAGCTGCCGACGTTCAGCGCGCGCGAGTGGCGCAGGGCGACACTGGAGGCGCTCGGCGGGAAGGGCTCGTGCACGTGCACGAAGTCGAGCTCCACGGCGCCGAGCAGCTCCTGGATCGTGCGCGCGACGTCGATCGGTAGCGAGCCGACCTCGAGGACCTCGCCGACGGCGATCACGCGCGGGGTCTCCTCCAGCAGGAAATCACCTCCCCGCTCTCGCGTCGTACGCAGCATCTTGCGGTCCTCGCGCACACGCTCGGGCGAGCGCGAGGGCGCGAGGATCAAGACATGGTGCCCGCGCCCGGCAAGCTCTGCCGCGACGCGCTTGATGTGCTTGTTGACCGGGTGCTCGGTCTCCCACGGATATGGGCTTACATGGGCGATCGAGAACATCGACCTACCATTATCACGCCTTCTGCGAAACCTTCCGCCCCTTCGGCCGCGTCCCCGGCTTGCGCGCGTACTTGGCGATGAACTTCTCGGTGTCTTCGCGCGCCTGGTCGTCGGGGCGCTGGTTGTGCGGCGACTTCATGAGGTATGAGGACGGGCCATCGAGCTGCCCGCTGATGCCGTGGTTGAGCGCGAGCTTGCAGCAGCGCACGGCGTCGATGACGATGCCGGCGCTGTTGGGGGAGTCCCACACCTCGAGCTTGAGCTCCACGTTCAGGGGCACGTCGCCGAACGCCTGGCCCTCCAGGCGGATGTGCGCCCACTTGCGGTCTGTCAGCCACGGCACGTAGTCGGAGGGGCCGACGTGCACGTCGTACGCCGGCAGCTTGTCCTCCATGATCGAGGTCACCGCGTTGGTCTTGGAGATCTTCTTGGACTCCAGGCGCTCGCGCTCGAGCATGTTGTAGAAGTCCATGTTGCCGCCGACGTTGAGCTGCGAGGTGTGGGCCATCTTCACGCCGCGGTCGCCAAATAGGCGCGCCAGGGAACGATGAACGATGGTGGCGCCGACCTGCGACTTGATGTCATCGCCGACGATCGGCAGCCCGGCCTTCTGAAAGCGCCGGTTCCAGTAGTCCTCGCGGGCGATGAAGACGGGGATGCAGTTGACGAAGCCGCAGCCGGCCTCGAGCACCTGCTCGACGTACCACTTGGTGGCCTGCTCGCTGCCGACGGGCAGGTAGGACACCACGACGTCGGTGTGCGTGTCGCGCAGGATCTTGACGATGTCGGCGGTCTCGCCGGGGGCCTTCTCAATCTTCTGCGAGAGATACTTGCCGAGACCATCGTGCGTCATGCCGCGGTAGACGGGCACGCCGAGCTTGCCGGGAACCGCTTTCGCGCCGGTGGCGAACTTGATCGTGTTGTTCTGCCCGGCCCAGATGGCCTGACCGAGGTCCTTGCCGACCTTCGTCTTGTCGATGTCGAAGGCGGCGGTGAATTCGATGTCGTTGATGTGGTAGCCGCCGAGGTCGACGTGCATGAGGCCGGGCACACGCTGGGAGGCGTCGGCGTCGCGGTAGTAGTGCACGCCCTGCACGAAGGCGCTCGCGCAGTTGCCCACGCCGACGATGGCGACGCGGACCTTGTCGTTCTGGT
Source organism: Solirubrobacteraceae bacterium (assembly GCA_036561265.1). Taxonomy (GTDB): domain Bacteria; phylum Actinomycetota; class Thermoleophilia; order Solirubrobacterales; family Solirubrobacteraceae; genus Palsa-744. The sequence continues at coordinate 9,445 of DATBPO010000214.1, forward strand.
AGCGAGCGGCGCCGTTGGCGGAGGCCGCGCCGTTGGTGTTCGAAGGGGGAGTCACGTTGTCTTTCAGTCCTTTGGTCTGTTCGTTCTGGGAGAGGGTACCCCGGCGCCGGGGGGCGGTCACACCGCGGCGGAGGACAACTCGCTGCGCACGTGCCAGACGCGCTGCGCGACGGTGAAGACGCTGAGCGCCGCCAGCACATACACCGCGGGCGCGAGCAGTTCGAAGTCACCCAGCGAGGCGCCCTTGGCGAAGATGAGGCCGATGGAGATGATGACGACGCGCACGGGCCGCGTGGCGATGCCGACCTTGCACTCGACGCCGAGCGCCTCGGCGCGGGCGCGGGTATAGGAGACCATCAGCGAGGCGAGCACGGCGATGACGACGGCCGCCGCGGCCCCCGCTTCGCCGCGCGTGGCGAAGTAGGCGGCGACGGCGGTGAGCACGATGCCCTCCTCGATGCGATCGAGGGTGGAGTCGAGGAAGGCCCCAAAGGGCGAGCCCTTGCCGGACATGCGCGAGTAGCGCCCGTCGAGCGTGTCGCAGATGGAGCCGACGATGAAGGCGATGCCGCCGAGGAAGAAGTATTCCTGCCATACGAGCGCCGCCGCGAGGAGGTTCAGCGCGAGCCCCGTCAAAGAGATGGCGTTGGGCGTCAAGCGCGACTCGATCAGCGCGTCGCGCGCGGCGGCACGGCGCTGGCCCGAGCCGATGGGCCCGCGCGCGGAGCGCCCCGAGCCGCGGTAGGCGCGCCGGGCGGGGCGCGCGGGTGCGTGTCTGGGAGCCACCGCTCGCCTACCCCGCCCCGAGCTCAAACGGCGCAGGAGTAGTCGAGAAGCGCCAGACGGCGGGCCGCGCGCGCGCCAGCCAGCGCGCGCCGTAGGCGGAGACGGCGGCGGTGAGCGCGCCGAGCAGCGCGTCGAGGATGAAGTGGTTGGCGGTGGCGACAATCACGAAGGCCATCAGGAAGGGATACAGAACCCAGGCCACGCGCACGAAGCTGCGCCGCGAGAGCATCGCCAGCGGCCAGCCGATCATCAGCGCGAAGGCGACGTGCATGGAGGGCACGGCGGCGTAGGGGTTCAGCAAAGCGCTCATCGAGGAACTGGCGTGCGAGACGTGCACGCCGGTGAAGTCCGAGACGGAGTCGATGAAGCCCCACTCGGGCATGAAGCGCGGCGGCGCGGTGGGGAAGACGGTGTAGCCGACGAGCGCGATGACCATGGCGATCATGAACATGTTGCGCACGAAGTAGAAGGAGCGGTTGTGGCGCAGGTAGAGGTAGACGAGCGCGGCGACGGTGACAGACGTCTGCGCGTTGACGTAGAGCCAGCTGGCGCTGTCCATCAGGACGTGGCTGCCCGAGGCCCAGGCCTGCACGGAGGGCTCGACGAAGAGGTGCAGCGTGCGCTCGAACTGGATCAGATCGCGGGCGTGCTGGAAGGCGGCCCCCGCGCGCCCCTCGACCATTCCGCGCACCATGCGGTAGGCGAGGTAGGCGAGACCGAAGAGCAGCACCTGGCGCAGGACGTCCAGCCAACCGTTGGGCAGGACCCGCGCCGGCAGGAGGCGGATGCGGGTGACCATCGTGTGAAAGCCTAGCGGGAGCTGGCGCGCAGGACATACAGGCGCCAGTGCGCCGAACGCCACACTTCCTGCAAATAGGGCAGTCCGTGCGCGATCAGCGCGCCCTCCTGGCGTCCGGCGTAGTCCAGCCGCACATCGGGCAGCGCCACGTAGGCGACGCGGTTTTCGTGTAGCCAGGCGAAGTAGGAGGAGGGGTTGGGCCGCGGCCTGTAAAACAGCTCGGCATAGCGAGTGTCCAGCTGGCGCTCCCATCCTCGCGCGAGGGCGATGCCATCGTGGCCCGCGAGGTAGGCGGCCTCCCAGTGCGCGCCCGTCAGCGGGACCTCCACGATCGTTGGCCGGGGTGGGTGGGTACCAATTAATTTGCGCAGCTCGGCGCGCAGCGGCGCGTAGTAGGCGGCGTGCACGGAGGGATCGCCGGCGATCGCGCGCTCGTCGCGGATCGGTGTGGCCAGCTGCCAGTAGAGCAGCAGCGGCGCGAGCAGCGCAAGCGCAAGCCGGTGGCGCTCCCACAGCACCCCCGCGAGCAGCGGCCCGGCGAGCAGCGCGCCGAGCCGCGCGGCGTTGCCCCCGACGGGTGTGTGCAGCGCGAAGGAGCCGATCAGCGCGAGCGCGTACAGGGCGGCGCCGGTGCGTACCGTGCGCCGCCCGCGCTCGCTGAGCGACCCCTGTGGCAGTAGCAGCGCGATCAGCAGCACGCCGCCGAGGGCAGGCCAGAAAGCGGAAGGTGCGAACGGCTCATAGCCACCTTCGGGGAAGGCCAGCGCGAGGACGGCGATCGGCAGCAGGGCAGCGAAAGCGAGGCGCAGGCGCCCGGCGGCAAGACCTGCGAGCGCCAGGAAGGCGCCGGCGATCGGGCTCGCCAGGCTCGTCAGTACCGCCAGGCCGAGCGCGGCATTTGCATATCCGGCGATGAGCGCCAGCACAGAACCGAGGCCGATGGCGAAGCCCAGGTCGTATGGCACGCGCCCGGACAGTAGCCCCACGCAGAAACCGAGCGCGAACCAGATCGCGGCAATGCGAGCGGCCATCACAGGAAAGACCCGCTCGCTGATCAGCCCAAACAGCACGGCTGAGGCGACGGCGGACAGCGCCAGGACCGTGCGCACTCCCAGCCAGGCCCCCAGCGCGGGCGAGAGCAGCGAGTAGCCCGGCAGGTAGTGCCCGTGCACGGCGTACCAGCCGTGGTCGCGCAGCGCGAAGCCGACGCGCGCGAAGAGTTCGCTTCTGTATGTGGCGGCTGCTAGGTCGGCGGCTGGAGGGCTTACGAGTAAGTAGACCAGTGAGAGGGGTGTGGCTAGCGCCGCGGCCAACGCCCATGGCGCGCGCAGCCGCCCGCTCACGACGCAGTCAAGAACTCGACGACGCGCGCGATGGCGTCGGGCCGGTCGAGCCACCACCAGTGCCCGGCGTCGGGGAGACTAAAGAGCTCGGCGCCGAGCACGTCGGCGTACTCGCGCGCGAAGCGCGTGGGGATGTAGGGGTCGCGCTCGCCCCACACAACGAGCGCGGGCACGCCCAGCTCCTTCAGGCCCGCGCCGGCCTTGGCCAGGACCTCGCTAGGCGAGCTGCGATACAGGCGCAGGATCGCGCGCTGCGTGCCCTCGTCGAAGTGGGCGAGCACGGAGTCGATCCAGGCCTCGGGCATCGGCCCGGGCTTGGCGTTTGACTCGCGCGTTGACTGCCTGAGCACCCAGCGCGTGGTGGTGCCCATCGCCAGCTCGCCCAGCAGGGGGGTGCGCCAGAGGCGTGCGGTGCGGTGCCAGCGGTAGCCGGGCAAAAACGTTACGGCGTTCATCACCACGAGGCGCTCGATGCGCTCGGGATGGCGCTGGGCGAAGGCCAACCCCACGGCGCCCCAGTCGTGCACGACCATGCGCACGCTTGGCACTTCGAGCATGTCGAGGAAGCGCTCGATGAAGCCGGCGTACTCCTCGATGGTGTACTTCAGGTACCCCGGCTTGCCCGAGCGCCCGAAGCCGGGGAGGTCCGGCGCGATGCCGCCGCTGCGCTCCAGGAAGGCGAGCCAGTCATCCGAGCTGGTCGGCACGCCGTGCAGATACAGCGCCGGCGCCACGCCCTCGGCCGTCCCCTGCGGTGCCGGTGCATCGCGCCAGAAGACCGGCAGCCCGTCGAGCTCGCCGCTGTGGTCGCTCACCTGGGGCACCTACCGAGGATATAGCGTGAGCTTCATGCCCCGCTCGGCGTCATCCTCGCCCCCCGCGTCCGCTGCCGCCCTCGCCCGCCACGCACCCCCCGCCGGGGTCCGGGCCTGGAAACCCCCCTCCCGGGCACGTGTACTGCGT
>DATBPO010000215.1:0-3847 GCA_036561265.1 Solirubrobacteraceae bacterium
CGCGGCGCCGGCACCCAGCGGGAGGTCGCCGTCCGCATGGGCAGGCCCATCATCACCGGTGATCGCGTCGCGGTGGAGTGGTGGACCACGATGATCGACCCTGACGAGGGCGAGAAGCGGCAGTCGCGCGGCGCTGGCTGAGCGGGGCTGGCACCGCAGCTAACGGCCATCGCCAGATAGGACATCGGGTCCTTCGTGTGGTGCGGACAGCCCGATCGAAGCGAGGATGGCGTCGGCCACCTGCCACAAGGGTCACCAAGCCGTGCGGCACCGCCGGGTCACCGGCCAGCATGCCGAGGCAGGACCATGAGTTGTTCTTGGCCGGCGACGCGGTCCCCGGGGCCGCGTCGGGGCACAGCGGCAGGCCAGCAGCTGCGTGGGAAGACCCGGCGGCCCGGCCACAGTGGATTTTCGCGATCGGTCATCGCGAAGCCAGCGAACAACCCGACATTTCGGTTTGAGTGACTTAACCGTTGGGCCTGGACCCTGCCTGGCTGCCAGATCAGGAGGGAAGACGCATGTTCAACGTAGATCTGAGCGTCGGCGACTTCGACGGTTACGCGGTTGTCGCCCTGTGCGGGGAGCTTGACCTGTCCGACACCTCGGATGTCGCATCACATCTAATCGCGGCTGTGGCGGCCTACGGTCCGTCGATCATCGTGGACCTGGCGGGGCTGAAGTTCATCGACTCCTGCGGCCTGGGGGTACTGGTACGTGCGCTGAGGTGGACCCGGGAAAGCGGTGGTGACCTGTTCCTGGCCGCCCCGCAGCAGCAGGCCCGCCGGGTCCTGGAAATCACCGGCCTGATCGATGTCTTCTCGGTCTATCCCAGTGTGAAACAAGCTGTCAGCGGCGCGAAGCTGGCCCGTCCCATACCGGTTCCGGCGTTGTAGCGGCCGCATGACTCCCGCGAGCCAAATTGGCGCTCAGTGGCCACACTGCCCGGCGCGCGTCCTCGTTGATGTTGGCGCCGGGGGCACCGCACCATGTGCCTGGTCTACGGTGGCTTGCAGGGTCTCGTCCTCTCGGTTTGGCGGGGAGATGGGATCTAGGCCCCTGCCGGGCGCACTCACGCCCCGGCGGGGGCTGCTTGGCAGCGGCATGGCAATGGCCATGGCGAACCGAGGACGACCATCCAGCCCGGTGACCATCGCTGAGTGACCACCCGACCGATGAATCTCCGGGGCTGCGTCTTGCACGTCTTTCGTTATGATGCGCAGGTCACCGCGCTTGAGCAATGGGCGAGGCTCTATACGCCTATTCGCCGCCGCCGGCGACGCGAGGGAGCTGCGGATGCTGCGAATACGGATCGAGGACAAGTGCCCGATCACAGTCTTTCGCCGGCGTGGCGTCCCCGGTGGGGACGCGGCACCGGCCCGCCTGCGGGGTGTCGCGGAGGCGGAGGGGCTCGGCGTTGAGCGAAGGCGCAAGCTGCTGGAGGTGCAGCCGCCTGGTTTCCTGGCCGGCGTGGAGGGCTTGGCGCGCGTCCTCAGAGTAGCTCGGTGAACGGCTTCTGGCTCACCTATGAGGGTTTCGATCCTGCCGAGGAAGGGCTTCGCGAGGCGCTGACCTCGACGGGCAACGGCTACCTGTGCACGCGTGGCACGGCGGAGTGGGACGACGCCGACGGCGTGCATTACCCGGGCACCTATGGGCATGGTGTTTACAACCGCGAGACGACGATCCTCGGTGGCGTGCCGGTGCTCAACGAGGATCTGGTCAACCTGCCCAACTGGCTGGTGCTTAAGCTGCGCATCGAGGGCGAGGATCCGATCCGTCTCGCCGATGTCGAGCTGCTCGATTACCGGCACGAGCTGGAGATCCGCACTGCGACCGTGATTCGCGAGCTGCGCTTCCGCGACCCGGCCGGCCGTGAGACGGCGCTGCGCAGCCGCCGGTTCGTGAGCATGGCGGACCTCCATCACGCGGGCATCGAGTGGACGCTCACACCCGAGAACTGGTCAGGCCGGGTGGAGGTGGTATCCGGTCTCGACGGGCGGGTGACTAACGGCGGCGTCGCGCGCTACCAGCAGCTTGAGAGCCGCCACCTTGACCCGGTGTCACCGAGGACGTTCGGGCCCGAGGTGATTGCGCTGAAGGTGCAGACGCGCCAGTCGAACCTGTACATCAGCCAGGCGGCGCGCACGCGCATCCTCGACGGCCGGGACGAGCCGCTCGCCGTCGACCGCAGCCTCTACCAGATGGAGGACTACATCCAGCAGGTGCTCGCGTTCGATGTCCGGCAGGGCGTCACGGTGCGGGTCGAGAAGATGGTGGCCTGCTTCACCTCGCGTGACCCCGCGATCAGCGACACGCTGGCGAAGGCCGGGGTGTCAGCGCTGCGCTACGCCGGCTTCGAGGAGGCGCTCGCGCGGCATGCGTCGGCCTGGGACGAGCTCTGGCGGGTGTGCGACGTCCGCGTGCCTGGCGACGACCGCGTGCAGCTGCTGCTGCGGCTGCACATCTGCCACATCCTGCAGGTCTGCTCGCATCACACCGCCGACCTGGACGCCGGGGTGCCGGCCCGCGGCCTCAACGGTGAGGCTTACCGGGGGCACGTGTTCTGGGACGAGCTCTACGTATATCTGTTCCTGAATTTCCGCATGCCGGAGGTCACCCGAGGCCTGTTGTTGTACCGCTACCGGCGCCTGGGCGAAGCGTGCGCTGCGGCCCGTGAGGCTGGGCTGCGCGGCGCGATGTTCCCCTGGCAGAGCGGCAGCGAGGGCAAGGAGGAAACCCAGCGCGTGCATCTCAACCCGCTCTCGGGCCGCTGGGAGCCCGATCTCAGCCACAACCAGCGGCACGTCAACGCGGCGATCTTCTACAACATCTGGCACTACTTCCAGACCACCGAGGACCTGGCCTTCCTGCGCGATTACGGCGCGGAGATGATGCTGGAGATCGCGCGTTTCTGGGCTTCGATCGCCCGCTTCAATCCCGAGCGCGAGCGCTATGAGATCCACGGCGTGATGGGGCCGGACGAGTTCCACGAGAAGTACCCAGATGCCGCTGAGGGAGGTCTGCGCAACAACGCCTACACCAACGTCATGGTGGCATGGCTGTGCGACGTCGCGCAGGAGGTCCTGTCGCTCCTGCCCGCGACGCGGGCCGACGCGCTGCGCGGGAAGCTGGGCCTCGGCGACGAGGAGCTGCGCACGTGGGCGGACATGAGCCGCCGGATGTTCATCCCGTTTCACGGCGACGGCATCATCAGCCAGTTCGAGGGATACGAGGATCTCCAGGAGCTGGACTGGGACGCCCAGCGCGCCAAGTACGGGAACATCCAGCGGCTCGACCGGATCCTGCACGCCGAGGGCGACGACCCCAACCGCTACAAGCTCGCCAAGCAGGCCGATACGGTGATGCTGTTCTTCCTGTTCTCAGACGGCGAGCTGCGGCGGCTGTTCGAGCGGCTGGGCTACGCCTACGGCCCGGACACCGCGCTCAAGAACATCGCCTACTACGACGAGCGCACCTCGCATGGCTCAACGCTGAGCTTCGTCGCGCACGGCGGCGTGCTCGCGCGGCTCGACGCTGAGGGCTCGTGGGAGCGGTTCCTCGCCGCGCTGGAGAGCGACGTGGGCGACATCCAGGGCGGCACCACGAAGGAGGGCATTCACATGGGCGTGATGTCCGGGACGCTCGCTCTGGTTCAGAGCAGCTACGCCGGCACGGAGATCCGCGACGGTGTCCTGTATTTCGACCCCCGGCTGCCCGCGCACCTGGAGGGACTGTCGTTCGCGATGCAGTTCCGGGGGACGCCGATCCTCGTGACGCTCGCCGACGGAAGGCTGACGCTGACGGCGCACCGGGAGGGTGTGCGGCGGCCGATCAGCGTCGGGGTCGG
>DATBPO010000216.1:0-5055 GCA_036561265.1 Solirubrobacteraceae bacterium
GCCGGACGCGCGTTCTGGCGGCGCATGCACCGACGGGTGGAAGCGGGCCTCGAGCGGGGGCGCGGCGAGCTCAACCACACCCGCGCACAGCTCGACCTGCCGCCGCTCAGCCATGTGCATGGCGGCACCAGCCGCGAGCTCGTCCTTGTTGCCACCTTCCCCCAGCTCGAGTACCCGAGGTCGTGGCCCGAGCACACCCATGTAGTTGGTCCGCTGATGTGGGAGCCGCCCGCCGAAGACGTCGAGCTGCCCCCCGGCGAGGACCCGCTCGTGCTGATCGCGCCGTCGACCTCACAGGACCCCGAGCATCGGCTGCTGCACGCCGCTCTGCACGGGCTTGCCGATGCGCCGGTGCGCGTACTGGCGACCTGGAACAGACGTCTCCCGTCGCGCCCTCTGCTGGTGCCCGCCAACGCGCGCGTCGTCGACTGGGTCTCCTACTCGCGCACCATTCCCCACTGCGACCTTGTCGTCTGCCACGCCGGTCACGGCACGCTCGTGCGCGCCCTCAGCCTCGGCTGCCCCGTCATCGCCTGCCCCACCGCGGGGGACATGAACGAGAACGCATCCCGCGTGGACTGGGCCGGCGCCGGGCTGCGCCTTCCGCGGCGCTTCACCTCGCCTCGGCCCCTGCGGCTGGCCGTGGAACATGCGCTCACCAAGCCCTCCATACGCGCTCGTGCACAGGAGCTCGCGCGGTGGGCGCGCCTGCACGATCCCGGCGAGACCGCTGCCACTCTTGTTGAGGGGCTCGCTGCCGGTCGAGTTGAAACTCTGGGGGTGGGACTCGAACCCACAACCCTTCGGTTAACAGCCGAATGCTCTGCCGATTGAGCTACCCCAGATCGCGCGATCCGAAATCGCATTAGAGCATAGAGGGAGGCGCAGGGCGGGACAGAGGCTCGCTGAACCGGACGCCTCGCAGTTCCCCATCAAATCGGCTATTCCCCACTCTCCTGCAGCGCCAGCTCGTACGCTCGATCGAATTCGCGCTTCACATCCCCACGCCTGCGGGCTAGATCGCTGACATCTCCCGCCCCCTGCACCCGCGCGGCCTGGATCTGGCGGTCAACGCGCGCCAGCTCAAGCTGCAGGCGTTGAACGCGCAGCATCGCGGGCTGGCCCTCCTCGCGACCGGCCTGAACCACGAGCTCAGCCAACACGCCCTCGAGCTCCTGATCGGGCGCGCTCCCGTTCCCATTCTCTGCCGCGCTCAGACTCTTTATCGGCTCGCGCAGGTCTCCCGCGCGTAGATGCTCCGCGACGCGCCGCAGCAAATCGCTCGTGAAGTGACCGGCTAGGTCCAGATCTTCAAGTGCCGAGGCACCCTCTTGCGGCGAGGCCAGGCAAAGCACCAGGAAGGTACGTTCGGTCTCCTCTCGGCGGTCCAGCGCTCTGCTCACCCGGAGTCTCGGAAAGGCGACCGCGGCCGCTGACTCCGCTGTCGCCGCCGGTGTTGCCCCCACCGTTGCTGTCGCGGTCCCGGCCGTTGCCGCCGACAGCTCGCGCTCCACCACGCTCTCGGGCAACTCCAGGCGCCCCGACACCAGTCGCGTCAGCTCCATCCGCATCGCGCTTGGCGCGAGCGTCGCGAACACCGGCCGTAGCTCTTCGATGGTGCGATCGCGACCCTCAGGGCTACCGTAGTCGCCCTGCGCCAGCACCCTTTCCACGCGAAAGCGCACGAAGGGCACCGAGCGCTCCACGGCGGCGTTCATCACCGCCACGCCCTCGCGCTGCACAAGATCCGCGGGATCGGCGCCCTGCGGCAACTCCACCACGCGCAGCTCAAGCTTGCGCCGCGCCGCGAGCTTCGAGGCGCGCAGCATCGCCTCCTGGCCAGCGCTGTCGGCGTCCAATGCCAGCAGCACGCGCGAGGCCATGCGCGCCAGCTCGCCTACCTGTTCCGCCGTCAAGGCCGTGCCCATGAGCCCCACCGCGTTGCGCATTCCCGCCTGGTGCAGGGCGATCACGTCTGTGTAACCCTCGCACAGCACCACCTCCCCCGCGCGCGTGGCGTGCAGGCGCGCCAGATCGGCGCCATACAGGTACTGGCCCTTGTGGTAGATCTCGTTCTCGGAGGTGTTCAGGTATTTCGGTCCCTGCTCGTCGCGCATCGCCCGCGCTCCAAACCCGAGAACCCGCCCGCGCACGTCGGCCAGCGGGAACATGATGCGCCCGCGGAAGCGGTCGTAGAGACCCTGTTTGGAGCGCTGCGCGAGACCCGTCACATACAGCTCCTGCTCGGTGAACCCCGCGCGGCGCGAGCCCATCAGCACGCGATCCCAAGCGCTCGGCGAGTAGCCCACATGGAAGCTCCGCAGCGTCTCCTCGGTGAGGCCCCGGCTGTGCAGGTACTCCCGTGCGTGTCGTGCCTCGTCCGCCTCCCATAGCTGGCGCTCGTAGTAGGCCGCAGTGCGTCCCAGCAGCTCCAGCAGGCGCTCGCGCCGCTGCCGGCGCTGGGCTTCCTTGGGATCCTCCGCTTCCACCTGCAGCTCAACGCCGCAGCGGTCAGCCAGCAACTCGAGCGCCCCCTTGAAGTCCACGCCCTCCGTCTCCTGCACGAACGTGAACGCGTCCCCCTTGGCTTCGCAGCCGAAGCAGTAGTACACCTTCTGTGCCGGTTCCACGCTGAAGGACGGCGTGCGCTCGTCGTGGAATGGGCACAGCCCCTCGTAGCTGTTGGGACCCGCGCGGCGCAGCTCGGTGCGCGCGGAGACCAGCGCCACCATGTCCACCGCGTCGCGCACCCGCTCCTTGGAGTCCGGCGTGTAGCGGCTCACGATGACGGGAAGGCGCGCGGCACGGTCAGCGCCTGGAACTGGCGTATGCAGAAGCGATCGGTCATGCCTGCGATGTAGTCCATCACGCGCGTGGGCACATCCGCGTCCTGCACGACATCAAGCGGAGGAATCTCTTTCGGGTGCTCGCAGTAGTAATCGAACAGCGTCCGGACCGCCCACTCGATCTTCGCGTGCTCCTTGCGCGCCTGCGGAGCAAGGTACACGTGCTCGAACATGAACTCACGTAGCGTGGACATCGCAGCACCAGCCTCATCACCCTGGACGATGTCTCCCGCGCGCTCTGAGTGCTCAACCACGTCGTGCACCAACGCGTCGATCCGCTGCCTGCCTGTCGCGCCCAGCCTCGCGATCGGTCCGACCGGTAGATCCCGCTCGGTCAGCACCCCCGCGCGCAGCGCGTCATCGATGTCGTGGTTGATGTAGGCCACACGGTCGAGCAGTCGCACAATTCTTCCCTCAAGCGTCTTGGGCAGCGGCGCCCGGCCCGAATGGCCGAGGATGCCATCCCGCACCTGCTCAGTCAGATTCAAGCCCGCGCCGTTGCGCTCCAGATGCTCCACCACACGTAGGGAGTGCTCATGGTGGCGGAATGCGCCACCGAAACGCTCGCGCATGCATGTGTCCAAGACCGCCTCGCCGATGTGCCCAAACGGCGGATGCCCCAGATCGTGGCCGAGGCCGATGGCCTCCGTGAGATCCTCGTTCAGGCGCAGTGCCCGTGCCACGGTGCGCGAAACCTGTGTGACCTCCAAGGTGTGTGTCAAGCGCGTGCGGTAGTGATCGCCCTCGGGCGCTACGAACACCTGTGTCTTGTGCGTCAGCCGGCGAAACGCTTTGCAGTGCACGATCCGGTCGCGGTCGCGCTGGAAGGGCGTACGTAGGGCGCAGTCGTCCTCCTCCCGCACTCGCTTGGCGGGATAGCTGCGTGTTGCAAGTGGTGAGAGCATCGTCTCCTCCAGCGCCTGCCGGCGTTCGGCAAACACAGCAGCGACCGAAAACTGCGTGGTAGCGGTACTCATCGACTCGATTGTGGCACCGCCGACATCAGGCGCACGTGTGCGTGGTGCTCGAGCGTCTCAGAGATCGCTCGCTCGACCTGCCCCAGCGCGACCTCCGGCGCATCCGGTACCTCGCTTAGGGGCTGCCCCAGCGTGGTCCTCATAAAACCGTACGCCTGCTCACTGAGCGCGAAGGACACGGCCTCACACGCGCCACATACCACGCCGCCCGCGGCGCCTGAGAATCCCACCAAGTGCTCGCGCTCACCGCAGCCCGCGCATGCGCCCAGGTGGGGCGCCAGTCCAGCCGCCACCAGCAGCTTCAAGCGAAACGCCAGCGCGCTCCCACGCGTCGCGCGAGCCGGCTCCTCATCGAGCAGCGCCAGCTTGCGGCACAAAAGGTTGAACACCCCCGGATGCGGCTCGTCGGTCTCAAACAGCCGTCCCACGGCGTCACACGCCCGCGCCGCGGCATCCAGTGCGCCCGCATCGCCGCGCAGGCGAGCGTGGCCGTTGACCGTCGTCGCACCGGTCACAGTCAGCAACTCCCCGCGGCCTTCGTGCAGCTCCAGGCTCAGTCGGAAGAAGGGCTCCAGCCGCCCCCCGAAACGACTGCGCGCCCGCCGCACGCCTTTTGCGATCGCACTCACGCGACCGCGATGGGGCGTATAGACGTGCAGGATCCGATCCGCCTCGCCGTAGCGCATCGAGCGCAGCACCACCGCCTCAGTCTTAACTGGCCCAGCCATTACTTTGCGAGTCTAGGCTGGCCGGCGGCAGACCCGAGCTGGCACAATCTGCGCCTGATTTGCGCGCCGCAAGTGCGCTCCAGCGCCACCCAAACCACGACCCAGTCATTGCTATACTTTATGAAGTAATGAGTGAAATCACCGTTTATACGACCGATCCGTGCTCCTTTTGTACGCGCGTGAAGGGCCTACTGAAGGCCCACGGACTGGACTTCTCCGAAGTCAACCTCTCCAAGGACCCCGAGGGGCGCATGGAGCTATCGCGGCGCACCGGCATGATGAGCTTTCCCCAGGTGCTTGTGGATGGTCAGCTGCTTGGCGGTTACGCCGAGGTTCTCAGCGCCGCGGAGAGCGGGCGGCTGGACGAGCTCGCGGCTGTCTGACCAGCGGACGCGGCTGGCAGCTCTCACACACATACGTCCCCCGCCCCGCCACCACCATCTTGACGATCGTCGTTCCGCACTTCACGCAGGACTCGCCCTCACGGCGGTGCACCAAGAACTG
>DATBPO010000217.1:0-6218 GCA_036561265.1 Solirubrobacteraceae bacterium
AGGGCGTGCACGCAGAGGGCGTAGACGCCGAGGTTGACGGCGAAGCCGGTGCCGCCGACCACGCCGAAGCGGATCAGTTGCAGCCAGTTCGCCGGGCGGCGCAGGCCGTGCAGCAGCCGCATGTGCGGGCGCGGCTCGACCGCCGGCGGGGCCGCGGGACGGCGCAAGTCCACGGCGGTGGCCTCGTCGTTCATCCCTCAAGGGTAGCGTGCAGGTGCTCGGCCAGGCGCAGCGCGAAGGCGACGATCGTGAAGGTCGAGTTGGCCTGGCTTGAGGTGACGAAGGCCGAGCTGCTGGCTACGAAGAGGTCGGTGAAGCCGTGCACGGCGAGATTGGCGTCCAGGACGCCGTCCTCGGAGCGCGCCGACATGCGCGTAGTGCCCGACTGGTGGCAGCCGTAGAAGAAGCGATCGCGGATCGCTTTGGCGAAGTCCTCCACGATGTACTCAAGGTGTCCGAGGGAGTGCTCGCGCAGGTAACGGTCGAAGTGCTCGTGTGCGCGGATGACGCCGTCGATGTCGCGCTCGTCGATGTGCATCTGCGGACGCAGGCGCGGCACTCCCAGCGCGTCGCGCTCGGCGCTCAGCACGACATGGCTATCGCGATGGGGCAGGTGCTCGCTCTGATACAGCAGCGGATACACGTTTGTCCGGCTGGGAATGAAGAAGCCCGGCAGCTTGCGCCCACGCTTTAGAAAACGCCCATAGCCAAGCGCCAGCGCGAAGCTGGTGGTGGCAAGCGGACTACGCAGCACATTGGCGAGGTGCGCGCGTGTTGAGATCAGCCGCGTATCGCCGAGCTGGTGTTTGCGGATGCCCTCCGAGATGAGGTGGCGCCCGAGCGGCGAGACCAGCATCAGGTAGACGAACGAGAGCGGGCCACTGCGGTGGGCGGGGTTCCCGATCTCGGGGTTTTCAAGCCACATCGCGGCGTTGGGCAGCTCGTCGCGCAGCTGCTGCTCGGGCGTGATGGTGAAGCGCCGGCGCACGTAGACGCCGTCAGGGTCGCGCTCGTAGCTATAGATCGTCTGCTTGGCCTGAGTGCTGAAGTGCACGCGCGCGATGCGCGCCTCGATGTGGGCCATATACCAGCGCCCCAGGTGCCCGGCGTGATTGCCGATGCCCCGCGTGTGCACGCGATTGGAGGCGAGCAGCAGCCGCGTGCTCTCAAGACCCCCGCAGGCCAGCACGTAGCGCGCGGCTTTGACGCTGGCACAGTTGCCCGCCAGCGTTTGCGTAGCGAGCTGAGTGACGCTGTAGCCGTCCTCGCCGACGAGAATCTCCGTGCAGGTCAGCCGCGTCGTGAGCGTCACGAGCTGGGACTCCTGCAGGCGGCGGCCGTACTCGCGCGCGAAGTTCGTCGGCAGCGACCAGCGCTCGATCGTCGTTGCGCGGATGTCCCCCTCCGGCCAGCCCGGAATCAGCGAGCGCCCCGCCAGCTCCGGTAGTTCGCGCGCGTCGAAGATGTCCTGCTTACCGCACACACACCACTCACAGGCGCGCGCGTAATGGCGCTGGATCTCCTCGTAACTCACGGGCCACTGCGCATCGCCCGCAACGGCACGCGTCTGAAAGTCGATCGCGTCGAAGGGCACGCAGCGCCCGCCCCAGATGTTGGAGGCCCCGCCGATCTGCCGCCGCGTGGCCTCCGCCATCGGCATATGCGCGGGGTCGTCCAAGATGGCGTCACCGAGCGCCTGCACCTCCGCGTCGAAGGCGTCTGAGCCGCTCTCGATGAGCGCCACGCTATGGCCGGCGGCGGCGAGTTCGAGGGCGAGCGTGATACCGGCGGGGCCGGCGCCGAGAACCGCCACCTCAGCTTTGAGCTCGGCGTCGGGCGGGAGGGTGGTGGCGTCGACCTGCACGGCTGGTGGTTAGCACAGTTCGGTTAATTCACCAAACTTCCCTTTCGGTCTGCCCTCCATTTTGAGAGGCTTTAAAGGGCTCCGCTCCGGAGGAGCTCCGCCGTGTGGGCCGCGTTACGTGCAACCGCCGCGCACGACGCCGCTGGCGGGCTAGGCTTTGCAGCGGTGGCTGCTCGTGATGACAGCACGACGTGGAAGCCCGCGCGCTGGGGTATCTCGCGCTACACGCTCGCCGGCGCGCTGGCCGGCTGCGCCGCGCTGGCGCTCATAGCGGTGCTGGTCATCGGCGTGGGCAGTGGTGGCACAAGCCACGCGCACGCCCTCGCCAAGGCACCCCCCACGCGGGTAGCGAGCGCGAAGACGAGCCCGCAGAGCGGTATCCACCCGGCACCGAGCATTCACCCAGCACCCAGCGCTCACCCAGCACCCAGCGCTCACCCGGTACCCAGCGCTCACGCACCCGGCGTGTCGGTGGGGGCCGACGGGCAGGTGGTGGCCAGCGCGACCGAGGCGCCCGACCCCGAAGCCTCCAAGAGCTTCCCCGCACCGGCAACGGTGCACCACAAAGCCGCCGCCACCCCGAGCAAGGCCGCGGAAGTCGCCGTCGCCCCGGGCGCTCCCTCGGATGCCGAAGTACGCCGCGAGCTCAACCAGATGCACGCTGTGGAACGCGAAGCGCGCAAGCAGACGCTGAGCACGGTTCCCGGCGGAGGCTCGATTGGCGGCAACGGCACCATCACCCCTCCGCCGGGCATTCCCGCGGTGGTCGCACGAGTGATCGCAGGGGCCAATGCGATCACCGACTTCCCCTACGTGTTCGGCGGCGGGCATGCGTCGTTTGTGGACAACGCCTACGACTGCTCGGGCTCGGTCAGCTACGCGCTGGCGGCCGGCGGGCTGCTCTCAGCGCCGGAGACCTCGGGGACGCTTGAAAGCTGGGGTGCGGCGGGGCCGGGGAAGTGGATCACCGTCTATGCCAACGCCGGACACACCTACATGTACGTGAATCTCGGCAGCGGCTGGATGCGCTACGACACCAGTGGGCGCAGCGGCGTGTTCGCCTCGCGTTGGCAGCCGGCGATTCGCTCCAACGAAGGCTTCGTGGCGCGCCACTGGCCGGGGCTGTAGGCGCGGGCAGCTGCGCGACCTCCTCTCGCAGCGAGGGGCCGCCGCTCGTACTCTCGCCGTCGGCGCCCGTACTCTCGCCGTCGGCGCTCGTACTCTGGTCGTCGGCGCTCGTCGCCCCGCTCAGCGGTGCAGCGTGACGGGGCTGAGCACGGTGGTGCTCTGGGGGTTCTGCGTGGCCGCGTTACGCACCACCAGGCGCAGCAGCAACGTCACCTTGCTCACGCGACGCAGGCGCGTGCTGGTGCGCTTGGAGAACTTGATGCGCACGCTGGAGCGCCCGCCCTTGGTGGTGACGAGGATGGCCTGCCCGATGATCAGCGACTGCGGTGAGCCGGCGGGGAGGCCGACGGCCTTGCGCCCCTGGATGCCCAGCCGGCGTGCGGTGGCGCTGTCGAGCAGGACTTCGAAGTGGCCGGCCACCTGCTCGTTGACGGAGTAGTTGATGACGAGGCCCTTCTGCAGAGCGCGCGTGAGCGAACGGTTGCCGGCGGTGGCGGTGGCGAAGGGACCGGGGAACGTAGCGCCGGGGGCAGATCCGGAGCCCGAGCCGGAGCCCCCCGAGCCTGGGCTCGTGCCGGGGCCGCCGGATGGCGGGCCGTTGGGAGTGGGTCCACCCGGGCCGGGCGCGGGCGGCGGCGGACCGTTGACGGTGATCGTCTGCGAGAAGGCCGCGACGTTGCCCGCGGCATCAGTGACGGTGAGCGTGACCTGGTAGCCGCCGCCGTACTGGTAGGAATGAAAGACGCTGGCGTAGAGCGGGCTGCTGGCGCTGGGACCGCTGAAGCCGGGGCCGCTGAGGACGGGCGTGCCGTCGCCGAAGTTCCACGAGAAGGTGGCGCGGTACTGCGACTGGGCGCCGGGCGTGGGCTCGGCGGACTGCTCGAGCGTGATGTCCGACTCGGCGCCGTTGAAGCCCACGATGTCGCCCGCGTTGACGGGGTTGGCGGCGGTGAAGCTGGGGAGGAAGTTGTTGTGCAGCTCGCAGCGGAGGCCGGGGTAGGCGTAGTACTGCGCGGACTGGTTGTACTCGGTATTGAGGTAGTAGCTGTGCCCGTTGATGGTCTGGTTGAAGTAGTGGCCGGCGCCGGTGTGTTCGTCGGGGCTGCCCGAGCCCTGTACGACGGGCGGACCCTCGAACCAGTTGCGGCACTGATCGGGCGCCTCGTTGCCGCTCAGCGGTTCGGTCCAGCCGTTGAGGGTGGGGTCGGTGATCGTGGCGAACTGCTCGGCGGCAATCTGGTTGATGAGCAGATCCGGCAGGCCGTGGTCGGGTGCTCCGTCGGGCGCCAGTTCGACCTGGTTGGGCTGCTGCTCGATACCCGTCCCGTCCTGGCAGTCCGAGCCGTTCTTCGGTGGTTCGTGGGGCAGGATTTCGCGGCCCGTCCCGTACGTGCCGGCAACCCAGGGGATGACCGCATACAGGAGCGGTTCTGCTGGCGGGGCCGTGGCTGTGACGCTGTGATAGCTGCAGAAGCTGTTCTTGTAGCTTTCCTCTTCTTCTTCTTCCTGCAGGCTGGGCGTGAGCGACTCCACGTGCCAGGGGTCGGGCTTGGCGCTGTCCGAGCAGTGCCCGGTTACGCCGCCGGCGTCGGTGCAGATCGTAACGTCGGGAGGCGTGAGCACGTAGAAGATCGTGCCGAGACCGGCGTGCAGGCGGTTATTGGCAATGAGATTCTGCAACTCGGTACGGACCTGCTGGTCGGTGAAGCAGGCGAAGTTTTCGTTGTTGGCTTCATCGGGATCGGTGCACCCGTTGGCGGGGTATTCGTCGCGATCCACAATGCCACCGCGGAACGTCGAGCTGTAAGCGGCGCGGGTGCCGTTGGTTTCGGTGTACTGAGGAGTGAGCGAGAAGACGTTGCCGAGGCTGCCGTTGTTGGCGCCAATGTCATAGAGGAACTGATCGATCAGCTGCTGCCAGTCGCCGTGATACTTGCCGGGGCGCCCGGGATCGCCGACGCGCAGCACCGCAGGGTCCCAGTAAATCGCGTAGGTGGCGTTCGTGCCCATCACGGGGCCGCCGCCGTAGCGCAGATTGGAGAAGGGGGCGAAGCTGAAGAGGTCTTCGTGCGTTGCGTGCGGCTGGATCCCGTACTGCTGCCCTTCCACGCTGACCACCTGGGCCTGGGCGGAGCCGGCGAAGGCAAAGGCCAGGGCGGCCGTGAGGCTCACGAGCACGAGCACGAGCGCTGGGCGGAGCGTCAAGGCACGCAGACGGGGCGGGCGGAAAAGGAGCGTCACGGCCCCTTCATCGGCAGCCCCCCCGCCCGGCCTTAGCGTTGTTGGACGAGATTCACCGTACGTCGCGGCGCGCGAGGCTTGGCACGCGGGAGAGCGCCGAGGGCCACCACACACGGCGGTCGAGCTCGATGGCGACAGCCGGCACGAGCACGGTGCGCACGAGGAAGGTGTCGAGCAGCACGCCGAAGGCGATCGTGAAGCCGATCTCGGTAAAGCTGACGAGCGGGAGCGAGGCCAGGGCGGCGAAGGTGCCGGCGAGCACGATCCCTGCGGAGGTGATGACCGCGCCGGTGACCGCCAGGCCGCGCACGATCCCCTCGCGCGTGTCGCTGCGCAGGGCCTCCTCGCGCACGCGGGCCATCAGGAAGATCGTGTAGTCCACGCCCAGGGCGACGAGGAAGATGAAGGCGAACAGCAGCAGCGAGGGGTACTCGCCGGGGTAGCCGAAGACGTGATCGAACATGAAGGCCCCAAAGCCCAGCGCGGCGGCGTAGGAGAAGACGACGCTAACGATCAGCAGCAGCGGTGCGACGAGCGCGCGCAGGAGCATGGCGAGGATGAGGAAGACGACGAGCAGCACCAGCGGCACGATCACCCTGTTATCGCGCGAGGAGGCGGTGCGCAGGTCCAGTTCCTGGGCGGTGGGGCCGCCGACGAGCACGCCGGAGCCGCCGGCTGCCTTGGCGGTACGCCGCAGACCAGGAATCAGCGCAAAGGCGCTCTGACTGGAGGGGTCAGCAGTGAGCGTGGCGGTGAAGACGGAGACGCCGTCGCGACTCTGCACCGCACTGAGGGCCTGGGGGGAGCGCACCACGCCCGGAGCAGTGGCTACCGCCGCGCGCACCGCCGGCACGTTTGCCTGGTTGGGCACGACGATCTGTGCGGGTGCGCTGGCGCCCGCGGGGAAGTGCGCGGCGAGCAGCGTCTGGCCCTGCTGAGACTCCACCTCGCCGCGGAATTCGTTGCCGCCGGTGAGGTTGGTGTT
>DATBPO010000218.1:0-8697 GCA_036561265.1 Solirubrobacteraceae bacterium
CCGCGAAGGAGCCGTCGGCGACGGCGTCTTCGATACGCGTGAGGTCCTGTCGCACGACCGCGCCGGCGCCGAGGTTGAGATGGCCGACCTCGGAGTTGCCCATCTGCCCGTCGGGGAGGCCCACGGCGCGCCCGCAGGCGGTCAGCTGCGTGTGCGGATAGCGCGACCAGAGCTCGTCGAAGACGGGGGTATTGGCGAGCGAGATGGCGTTGCCAGGTCCCGGCGGCGCGAGACCCCAGCCGTCTAGCACTACCAGGCACACCGCCTTGGCGAGCGCACCATCACTCATGGTGTGGCGGCAGCGACGATCTGCGCGAAGCTCTTGGCCTCCAGCGAGGCGCCGCCCACGAGCGCGCCGTCGACGTCCGCCAGCGCCAGCAGCTCGGCGGCGTTCTCGGGCTTGACGGAGCCGCCGTAGAGAATGCGCACCTGCGCCGCCGCCTGCGCGTTGCGATCGCCCACGAGGGCGCGGATGAAGGCGATCGCCTCCTGCGCCTGCTCGGGCGTGGCCACGCGGCCCGTGCCGATCGCCCAGATGGGCTCGTATGCGATGAGGACCTCGGCCAGGCGCTCGTCGGGTACGTTGAGGAGATCGTCCCGGATCTGCTGGCGCAGCTTGCGTTCGGTCTCTTCGCCATCGCGCTCGGACTCGGTCTCGCCCACGCACAGGATCGGCTGGAGCCCAGCTGCCAGCGCCGCGGGCACCTTCAGCGCCAGCGCCTTGTCGGTCTCGCCGAACAGCGCGCGCCGCTCGGAGTGGCCGAGCACGACCCCGCGCACGTCGAGCTCGCTGAGCATCGGCGCGGAGATCTCCCCCGTGAAGGCCCCCTCCGGCTCGGCGTGCATGTTCTGCGCGTACACCTCCACGCGCGAGCCGCGGGCGGAGTCGACCATCGCGCGTAGGTCGGTGAAGGGCACGCAGATAGCCACATCTACGCCGTTCACAGCGGCGACGCGGGGGAGTAGGGCCTGGATGTATTCCTCGGCCTCGCTCTCGGTCTTGTACATCTTCCAGTTGCCCGCCACCAGCGGCGTGCGCGCCATCAGGCCACCCCCACGCCGTTCAGCGCCTCGACGCCCGGCAGCACCCTGCCCTCGATGAGCTCTAGGGTGGCGCCACCACCGGTCGAGAGGTGATCAACTTTTTCTTGGAGCCCAAACGCAGCAAGCGCCGCCGCAGAGTCACCACCACCGACAACAGTCAACCCAGGGGCATCGGCGACGGCCTGTGCAATAGCGCGGGTGCCAGAGGCGAAAGGCCCGGACTCGAAAGCTCCCATCGGCCCATTCCAGAATACGGTGCCCGCACGCGCGATTATTCCTGCGTAACGCCCTGAAGTGGCCGGGCCGATATCCAGGCCCATCCAGTCATCGGGCACATCAACACCCTCAAGTGCCCGCGCTGGGGAGTCGAAGCCCTGCGCAATCACAAGATCGATTGGAAGTTGTAGGTCGGCCTGTCCCTCCCCGGCGACCTGTGCAAGCACACGGCGAGCGTGCTCGACATCTTCCGCATCGCACAGGGAGACACCCACAGGATGACCCTCCGCAGAAAAAAACGGGAAGCACATCGCGCCACCAATGAGCACGGCGTCAGCGACCTCCAGAAAGCGGTCGATCACAGCGATCTTGTCGGCCACCTTGGCTCCGCCAACAATCGCCACAAGCGGTCGCGCAGGGTGTTCGAGGATGCCCACCAATGTATTGACCTCCCTTTCCAAGAGGCGCCCGGCGGCATGCGGCAGCAAGTGGGCGACACCCTCGGTGCTGGCGTGGGCGCGGTGGGCAACACCAAAAGCATCGTTGACGTAGACGTCGGCTAGCTCCGCTAGAGCGCGTGCAAGCTCAGGATCGTTGTCGGTCTCACCCGGCTCGAAGCGCACGTTCTCGAGCAGCAGCACGTCGCCCTCGCCGAGCTTTTCCGAAAGCGCCTTCACGTCCTCGCCGACGACATTCCGAGCAAGCTCAACCGAGGCATCAGGGAGCAGTTCGCCTAGCCGCTTGGCGACCGGCGCAAGCGAGAGCTCTGGAACCCGACGACCTTTGGGACGGCCAAGGTGCGATACGAGCACGAGCCGCGCGCCACGGCTGCGAAGCTCCTCCAGAGTGGGCAGAGCTGCGCGAATGCGGGTGTCGTCACCAACTTCCGGTGCTGGACGATGAGCACTTTCGCTTATCGGCACATTGAAGTCGACGCGAACGAGCACCCGCCGGCCCGTGACGTCGAGCTCGTCGAGGCTTCTCACAGGACCTTCTGCACCAGATCGACGAGTCGGTTGGAGTAGCCCCACTCGTTGTCATACCAGGCTACGACCTTGAGCATGGTGCCATCCATGACCGCGGTGAGCAAGCCGTCAACGATCGAGGAGTAGGGGGAGGTGACGATGTCGCTGGAGACGATGGGGTCCTCTGTGTAGGACATGATCCCGTGCAACGGACCGCTCGCGGCGGCGACTTTGAGCGCGCCGTTGACCTCCTCCACGGAGGTCCCACGCTGGCACTCCACCGTCAGATCGACTACCGAACCGGTGGGCACGGGCGCGCGCACCGCGAAGCCGTGCAGCTTGCCGTTGAGCTCGGGGATCACCAGGCCGATCGCCTTGGCCGCGCCGGTCGAGGCGGGGATCAGATTGATCGCCGCGGCGCGCGCGCGGCGCAGGTCCTTGTGCGGCAGGTCCTGCAGGCGCTGATCGGCGGTGTAGGCATGGATCGTGGTCATCAGACCGTGCTTGATGCCGACGGTGTCGGTGATGACCTTGGCGACCGGACCGAGGCAGTTGGTGGTGCAGGAGGCGTTTGAGATCACATCGTGCTTGGCGGCGTCGTAGGCCTCGGCGAAGTTGACGCCCAGTACGACCGTCACGTCGGGGTCGGCGGCGGGGGCCGAGATGATGACCTTCTTGGCGCCACCTGCGAGGTGTTTGGCGGCGTCGGCGCGGTTGGTAAAGAGCCCGGTGGACTCGATCACCACATCCACCCCCAGATCGCCCCAGGGCAGCGCGCCAGGGTCGCGCTCAGCGAGCACCTTCAGCTGGCGCCCATCCACCAGCAGGCCCGTATCGGTCTGCTCAACCGTGCCCGGGTAGGGGCCGAGGATCGAGTCGTACTTGAGCAGGTGCGCCAGCGTCTTGGCATCTGTGAGGTCGTTGACGGCGACCCACTCGACGTCGGCCTGCTGCGCCTGGGCAGCCCGAAATACGTTGCGGCCGATGCGACCGAAGCCGTTGATTCCCACGCGTAACGCCATGCAAGATTCTCCTTAAGACCGGGGCGAGAAACGAGTGCGGAAGGCTATCAGCGGGTGCTCAGCGGTCCCGGCGCGCGAGCCGGCGGCCCTGCGGTGCCGGGGGTCAGTGCTCGCGGGAACGCTTGTCGATGTCGCGGTGCAAGATCGCTACGACGAGGTCATCGCTTGCGCGGTAGCGCTCGGCGAGGTGCTCGGCGATGGCCACCGAGCGGTGGCGCCCGCCCGTGCAGCCCACGGCGACCACGAGGTGCGACTTGCCCTCGGAGACATACTGCGGCAGCAGAAAGTCGAGCAGCGCGTGCAGGTGCGCGTACAGATCCTCTAGGCGCCCATCGCGCGCGACGTAGTCGACCACGGCCTGCTCGCGGCCGGTGAGCTCGCGCAGCTCGGGCACGTAGTGGGGGTTGGGCAGGAAGCGCACGTCGAAGGCCAGATCCTCCTCGCGCGGCGGCCCGTGCTTGAAGCCGAAGCTCATGAAGGTCACCGCCAGGCGCGCGGCGTGCTGGCGCGGCAGCAGCTCATCGGCGATCTTGCCGCGCAGCGTCGCGGCGGACATCGTGGTGGTGTCGATCACCAGGTTGGCGCGGCTGCGCAGCGGCTCAAGCAGCGCGCGCTCAGCAGCAACGCCCTCCCCCACGCTGCCATCGGGCGCCAGTGGATGGCGCCGGCGGGTCTCCTTGTAGCGGTTGACCAGCGTCTGCACGTCGGCCTCGAGGAACAGCACCTGGTGCGTGAGCCCCAACCTGTCCAGTTCCTCCACCACCGCCTGCAGCGCCTCGAAGTACACGCCCCCGCGTACGTCGGAGACCACCGCGGCGCGTTCCACCTTGGAGCCCTCGTGCATGAACAGCTCCACCAGGGTGCGGATCATCTCGGGGGGCAGATTGTCGACGCAGAAGTAGCCGGCATCCTCGAAGACGTTCATGGCCGTCGACTTGCCCGCCCCCGAGAAGCCCGTGATGATCACGAGGTCCTTCAGCCGCGAGCCCTCCACCGGCTTGCCGCGAGCGGACAGCAGCTGACGCTTGGGTCTGGGCTTGATCACGCTCACAGCCTTGATTGTCGCGCGCTTCTCGGACATCGGTGTCACCTGTTTGCGACCGAGACCCGCTGTATGCAACCGCGTCCCCGCTGCCGTCCTGGCATCACCCCGCGCGATGGAGGAGCGCGTGCAGGTCTCTGGCCAGCTTCCCCGGCAGCCCCGGCACCGCCTGCAGCTCCTCGCTGGAGGCACCCAGCACGGCCTCGGGCGAGCCGAAGTGCGTCAGCAGCGCGCGCTTGCGCGCCGGCCCGATGCCGGGCAGATCGTCCAGCAGCGAGCTCGTCATCGCACGGTCGCGGCGCGTGCGGTGGTGGGTGATGGCGAAGCGGTGCGCCTCGTCGCGTACGCGCTGCAACAGCTGTAGCTCGGGTGTGGCGTGGTCGAGCAGGAGCGGCGCGGCGCGGCCGGGGATGAACACCTCCTCGATGCGCTTGGCCAGCGAGACGACGGTGACACCGCGCTGGCGAAAGCCGCGCAGCGGAACGAGGCCCGCCGTAAGCTGACCGCGGCCGCCGTCGATCACGACCACATTGGGCAGCGCCGCGAAGCTCGCGTCATAAGCGGGGTCGTGCGGGGAGACGTCGGCCTGCTGCTCCCAGCGCGCGAAGCGGCGACTCAGCACCTCGGCCATCGCGGCGTAGTCATCGGAGCCCTCCACAGTGCGGATGGTGAAGCGCCTGTAATCGCTCTTCTTGGGGGCGCCGCCCTCGAACACGACCATCGCGGCGACGGTATGCGTGCCGCCGAGGTTGGAGATGTCAAAGCACTCGATGCGCACCGGCAGCGTGTCGAGCCCCAGCGCCTGCTGCAGACCTTCAAGCGCATCCACGCGACTCTGGCGGCGGCGCTCGTCACGCAACCGCTCCTGATCGAGCGCCAGGCGCGCATTGCGTTCGGCCAGATCGAGGATGCGGCGCTTGTCGCCGCGCTCGGCCGCGCGCAGCTCCACGCGCCCGCCGCGCCGCGCGCTGAGGGCATCAGCCAATGCGCTCGCCCCCGCCGCGCCGCTCGGCGCCGTGACTGAGCTCCTCGCGCCTGAGGTCTTTGCCGCAGCGGCGGCCTCCGTGCGGTTCTCCACGAGCTCCTGCTGCACGACGATCTGCGCCGGGATCGACATGTGCCCGGCGTAGTACTGCAGCATGAACTCCTCAGCCACCTCGGCGATGCCGCGCTCGGTCTCATTCGCCAGGTAGAAGGACTGCCGATCGCTGAGCACGCCGTCGCGCACCTGAAAGACCTGCGCATTGGCGTCCTTGCCGTCCACCGCGATCGCCACGGCGTCGAGCGTGCCGACCGACTCGTTGGCCACGCGCTGGCGCTGCAGCAGCGAGTGCACCGCGCGTAGGCGGTTGCGCTCGAGCGTGGCCTGCTCGAACTCCTGCGCCGCCGCCGCCGCGCGCATGCGCTTTTCCAAGTCGCGCTCGATCGCCTTGAAACGCCCCGAAAGGAAGTCGATCACGCCGTCGATGCTGTGGCGGTACTCCTCCTTTGACACATAACCCACACAGGGCGCCTCGCAGCGCTTGATGTAGTAGTCAAGGCAGGGGCTGCCGCTGCGCCGCCCCGGCTCGGCACCCGTGCAGGAGCGGAACATGAACACCTTGGTGAGCAGATCAAGCGTGCCGCGCACACGCTTGGCATTGGAATAAGGCCCGAAGTAGGCCCGCCCCGGCCGGTGGCGCTCGCGCGTGAAGTACACCCGCGGGAACTCCTCATCAAGCGAGATGGCGATGAAGGGGTAGGACTTATCGTCGCGCAGGCGGATGTTGAAGCGCGGGCGGTACTGCTTGATGAAGCTCTGCTCCGCCAGCAGTGCCTCGGACTCGCTGGAGACGACGAGGCACTCGATGTTCTCCACGCTCGCCACCATCTCGGCGTGCCCGGGACTGGAAGGCACCTGGGCCTTAGAAAAGTGCGAGGCGACGCGCTTGCGGATCGACTTGGCCTTGCCCACGTACACCACCCGCCCCTTGGCGTCGCGGAAGAGGTACACCCCCGGCTCATCCGGCAGGTTGCGGCGCTGCAGAGCGAGGCTCAATAGGTGCGCGCGAAGCGGTAGACGGCAACCAGCGTGTACACCACCATGCCAATCAGCACAAACCACACGAACTCGCCGAAGGCCGTGTGCCACATGCGCGGCTGCGCGGCCGCCGTCACGACGCCCACAGCAAGCGCACCGTAGAGCAGCGCGCGGTGGCGATCACCGAGACCGTAGATGTCCATGCGCCGTTCGCGGTACAGGCGCACGCCCATGTAGGCCAAGCCGGCCGCAAAGATCACGGAGAGAAGGGCAGAGAAAGTGTTGGCCGCGCGCCCCCCGCCGGGCAGAAACTGCACGCCGGCCGCGATCAGCAGCACGATCGCGATGTTGCGCGCGGTCTTGGTGCGATCGGTCACGGTGTCAGTCTAGATGCCCTTGCACGTGGCACCAGGCGACTGACGCGGCACGCCGACGGCTTGCCATCTCGGACCAAATGCACCCGCTGTCTCACGTCTGCAGCGCCTCCAGACGCTCATACGCCTGCTCTACCGCACGCTTGGCGGCAGTGTGGCGGGCCTCGGACTTGGCGGCCTCGTACTTGCTCGCCCATTGCGCCGGGTCGGCCAACTCGTCCTCGATCGCGCGCATCGCCACTTCGGCCTCTTCCACAGCGCGCTCGGCCTTCTGCTGATCGCGCAGGCGGTTCTTGGAGGGGCCGTCGGCCTTGGGCTTCGCCTTGGGCGTGGACTTCACCTTCGGCTTGGCCCCGGTGGCTTTGGTGGCAGAGCCGTTTACGGCTATCTCGCGCGCAGGCGCCGCCTTGGAGCCGCCGTTCAGCACCGGCCCCTGCAGGTCTTCCCCTGCCGCGCGGCGCTCCTCGCGCACGCGCACATACTCCGGCCAGCCGCCCAGGTAGCTGTGCAACGTGCCCTGCTCGATCGCCACCGTGCGCGTGCCCACCGCGTCGAGCAAGGCGCGGTCGTGGGAGACCAGCAGCACCGCACCCTGGAAGGAGCTCAGCGCGTCCTCGAGCGCCTCGCGCGACTCGATGTCCAGATGGTTCGTGGGCTCGTCCAGGATCAGCACGTTGGCGCCGGAGTGCACCAGCACCGCTAGGGAGAGACGGCGGCGCTCGCCACCGGAGAGACCATCGAGCGGCTTCTCCGCGTCCTCGCCGGAGAACAGGAAGCTGCCCAGCAGCGAGCGCGCCTTGTTGGGGGTCAGGCCGGTCGCGCGCCCTGCCGCTTCCAGCACGCTCTGATTTGCGTGGCCGCCGGCGCCGAGCTCCTCGGCGTGCTGGGAGAGGTAGCCGACTTTCACGTTGTGGCCCGTGCTCAGCTTGCCACCCGCCAGCGCGCGCCGGCCCGCAAGCGTCTCGATCAGCGTCGTCTTGCCCGTCCCATTGGGACCCACGAGCGAGACGTGCTCGCCGCGTTCGAGCCATAACTCGGCGTGCTCCAGCAGGGTGATCGGGCCGTCGGAATCGGGGTGCGCGGCCCCCACCCCCTCTCCCCTCCCCCCCTGCTCACCACCCACCTGAATCACGCCGTCGCTGAGTTCGAAGATCACCCGGCCCGAGCGCTCGGGTGCCTTAAAGGCGAACTCCAAACCCTTGCCGTCGCGTGGATCGCGCTCGATGCGCTCGATCTTCGCCAGCTTCTTCACGCGCGACTGCGCCTGGCGGGCCTTCGTGGCCTTGTAGCGGAAGCGCTCCACGAAGCGCTCCATGCGCTCGATCTCCGCGCGCTGCTTGTCGATCGCCTTGCCCAGCGCCATCTCGCGCGCCGCCTGCTCGGAGCGCCAGCGGCTCCAGGTGCCCGCGAAGAAGCGCGAGCGGCCGGCCTCGAGCTCCAGGACGGCCGTGCCGACGGCCTCCAGGAACCAGCGGTCGTGCGCGACCAGCACGATCGCCGCGTCGAGGCTCACGAGCGTCTGCTCAAGCCACTCCAGCGACTCGATGTCGAGGTGGTTCGTGGGCTCGTCCAGCAGCAGCACATCGGCGTTCGTCGCCAGCGCCCGCGCCAACGAGGCGCGCGTCAGCTGGCCGCCCGAGAAGGTTTTCAGGCCGCGATCGAGATCCTGCTCGCTGAAGCCCAGACCGCGCGTCATCACCGTCGCACGGTCGCGCCACAGATAGCCGCCGTGCGCGTCCAGGCGCGCCTGCGCCTTGGCGTAGCGCTCCAGCGTGACCTCATCCTGCGCGCCGCCCGCCATGCGCTGCTCGAGCTCCGCCAGCTCCGCCTCCACGCGCAGCTCCTCCACACAGGCGCTCAGCACGTAGTCGCGCAGCGAAATCTCGCGTTCGCGTGGCGGGCGCTGGTCGTGCAGGGCGATGCGTGCGCCCTTGGCGATGCTCAGCTCGCCGCGGTCGATCGCCGTCTCGCCCGCGAGCATGCGCAGCAGCGTCGTCTTGCCCGCGCCGTTGCG
>DATBPO010000219.1:0-16383 GCA_036561265.1 Solirubrobacteraceae bacterium
ATGGCGATCGTGACGGGCCCGGCGGTGGCGGTGGCCTTGTTGGTCACGTAGGCCAGCTGGCCGGTGGGGTCGGCGTCGATCTGCAGCTTGCCGCCCTGCTCGACGGCCGGCTTGCCCGCGCCGGGGGCCTTGACGGCCGCGGCCAGCAGGCCCGCATCCTGGCCGGGGCGATCGGCGGCGTAGGCGACGTAGGCGGAGACGTCTTCCAGGGCCTGACCGCTGAGAAGGTTCTTGGGCATCGCGCCGATCGGGTTGGGCTCCTGCACCTGGCCGTGCACGACGCCGCGGATCGTGCTGCGTCCCAGACCTTCGGCGATGCTGGCACGGTAGGCCACGTCGAGGTTGGGGCCGACGATGCCCTTGGTGCCGGCGCGCGCCAGCGTGTGGCAGGAGCCGCACTTGGAGACGAACTCCTGCTTGCCCGCGATCAGGTTCGGATTGGGGTCGTGCTTGACGCCTGAACAGCCCGCGCCGGCCAGCAGCAGGCCACCGCTTGCGGCAAGCGCGCCCAGCTGGCGCAGACCGAAGTTATCGAGTGGAGCGCGCATCGGCGCGGGAACTCTATCCGAAGGGGTCACGGGACTGCTAGATCGTCCAATTCGCCACTCGCAGCGGCGATCACACCGCGCGCTACGCCCTCCCAGGACCAGTGCTCGCGTACAGCTTCGACGAGGCCGGCGCGGGTCTTTGCGCGCAGCTCAGGGTCGGCTTCCAGCCAGCCGATAAGGCATGCGGCAAGCGCCTCCACGGCCCCATCGTCGATCGCGAAAGACAGCCACCCAGCTGCCTCCGCTGGGATGTGGCGCGCCAATGTGTCGCTCACCTCCGCCAACCCTGAGTGCGCCGCGCTCACCGGGAACACGCCACACGCGGCTGCCTCGGCCGCGACCATGCCGAAGGCCTCCGGAAAGATGCTGGGTACGACCAGCGCCTCACACGCCGGCAGCAACTCGGTGAGCTCCTCGTGGTCGAGGCGCCCCGTGAAGATGACCCGCTCGCTGACGCGCTCGTCCAAGGCAGCGGCCACCGCGAGGAAGCGCTCGCGCTCCGCGCCAAAGCCGACCACGACGAGCCGCGCCGCAGGCTCGCGTGCACACACAAGCGGCCACGCCGCGAGCAGCAGATCGACGCCCTTGTTGGCGATCAGCTTGCCGACGAACACCACTAGGCGATCACGCCCGGGCTCAAGGCGCTCCAGAGCCTGCGCGGCCGCGAGATCGTCGCGCGCAAAGGCGCTCGCCTCTGCACCATCGGAGCCCTTCGCCTGGGCCCGGAGCCGGCGGGCTAGAGCTGGCACGGCCTTCGCTGCCTGCGCCGCTTCCCGGGGGCCGAAACGCGCAATGTCCACGCCCGGCGGTCCGAGGCGAGTGCGCTCCTCAAGTTGTGGGTCCTCCAGCGCCTCCCACAGGCTGGCGGCGGTGTGATGAGATCCCACAAGCACTGCATTGGCGCCTGCCAGCCCCTCCCGAGCCAAACCCAGGAAGCGCTCGGGGTTGGGCTTGACGGTGTACTCCAGCGCACTTCCGTGCACCTTGACCGCAAAGGGAACCGCGCCCGCCAGGGCCCGCGCCAAGATCACCGGACCCATCACCAGGTGGTTGGCCAACGCCACGTCGGGCTGCACCAGCTCGACAACCTCGCGCACGGCGGCCACGTTGGCAGCGATGTAGCGCTTTACCTCCTCGTCCGAGCACTCCGCGAACGTCCGCGCCTCGATGCCCTCGTAGCGGTCCATCACGTATACGGGCAGCAGCCCGCCGAGGTCGGGCCTGTAGGCGGTGCAGCCTATGGGTTCCCGCAGCACCTGCACGCGCAACTTTCCGCCTTCCCAATCGCCTGCTGCATCCACAAACGCCTGACGTTCAGGCTGGCGATCCTGGCAGAACAGGTGCACCTCGTGGCCGAGCTCTACCAGCGCCGCCGCCAGCCGGGCGTTGTAGACGTTGGAGCCGGTGCCGCCAAGCAGATAGCCGTGGAAGATGAGGACGCGCACTGCACCGCAGCTTATGGCCCGCCTCAGCGGCCCGGTGCACCCAGCTGGCGGGACATCACCTCCGTCGGCTTCGCTAGAGTCCCGCGGGTGAGCGTCCAGCAGAGATACCGCTTGCGTAACCCGGCCAGCGGGCGCGAGATCGTGTTGGCGGCGGAGCCAGGTGAGATCTACGTCGATCGCGACTCCGGTGCGCCGCTGGAGGTCGTGGGCAAGCTCCTGCCGCTGGCGCCTTCGACTTCGAAGCTGCCGTGGGCGGTGGAGAACCTGCGCTTCTGCCCCTGGTGTGATCAGCTGGCCCAGAAGGACCTCAACGACTGCCCGACGTGCGGCCGGCGCATGGGGCCGCTGGGCGCGTGATCGCCCCGGCGCATCTGCCCTCGCGCGCCACGGCCGGCGCGATAGCCCTTCTCCTGCTCGGCGGCCTCACGCTGGGCGCGTGCGGTGGCAGCAGCGTGTCAGATCCGGCCCCCAAGAGCACCCCCAACATCACGCCGCCCAGCGACACGACGGCTGAAAACGAAGCGGCGCAGACCACGTCGGTCTCCACGAGTACCACGAAGTCTTCAAGCAGCGCTGAAGGAAGCTCAAGCGAAAGCGGCAGCAGCGGCGAATCCGGGGGCTCCGAAGAACCCGCCAGCGAAGGCACGAGCGGCGGCACAGGAGGCTCCAGCGGAGGCAGCTCGGCCGGGGGCACTTCTGGGGGTGGCACCTCTGGCGGGGGCACGGGCAATACCGGCGGAGGTACCTCCGGGGGCACCGGTGGCGCCAGCGCCCCGGGCGGCTGACAGCAGCCCACGCCCGCTGCCGCACCTCCGAAATTCCCAGGACACGCCCTTTGGGACGACGCTCCCTACGGCGTAGAGATCAGGGTGGCGCTGTAGGTGAGGCGTGCGGTGCGGTAGAGGCACGCGTACTGCACGACCGAGCCAAGGGTTGTCTGCGTCGTCTGTGCACTGGTGCTGGTGCACTGCGTCTTGGGCCTGCTGGCGCGCCAGGAAGTGTCGTTGGGGAAGCCCAATGCCAGTGCCGGTGCCCAGGAGGGAACCGTGAGCGCCACGATGTCGCCCTTCTTGACGGGGAGCGTGGTGGTCAGCGGAAACTGCGCGGTCTTGCCGAAGTACTGTTCAAGCTTGACGATTGGGCTCTGCGCGACGAGCTTGTAGGCGAGGTTGGGCTTGCGTTCCTGGCGCAGGATCGCGATGCCCGCGCTGGCTTCGCCGCCCTCGTTGGCGTTGAAGAACTTGATCTGCGTGGCGTTGGGCTTACCCAGCGCGATCGTCCAGGCCACGACGCGCCCTTCGCGCGGAGCGACGAGCAGGTTGTGGGTACTGCCCACCTTGACCTGAAAGCCCGTGGTGCGGCTCACAGCCAGGCAGGGGCTGCCGGGGCAGCTCGGCGTCGTCGGAGGCGTGGTTTCCGGAATGATGCCGACTTCGGCGAGCGTCGCCTGTGAGCCCGTGGGCAGCGCCAGGGTCAGGCCGAGGCCAATCAGTACAGCAAGGTATGCGCGGGTAGATCTCATATCGGCTTTCAACACAAGGATTGCGTCGATGTAGCGGTTCGACGCCGATCGCGGGATTCCCCCTTACTGCAACCTCAGCTGTTCGGCCGCAGCGGCGATTTCCTGCGAGTCGCCGGATGCTGGTATCCACGGCAGCTGCAGCGGATCCCCAGCGTAGCGGGGTATCACGTGCAGGTGGAAGTGGAAGACCGTCTGCCAGGCGGCGGCACCGCAGGAGTTGATGACGTTCACGCCCGCAGCCCCCAGACGCTCGCTGACGCGCCCTGCGAGGCGCTTGGCTGCGAGCGCAACCGCTGCCAGGTCATCGGGCTGGATGTTGAGCAGATCGCGCGAGTGCGCACGGGGAATCACGAGCGCGTGACCGTGCGTGGCGGGATTGATGTCCATGAAGGACACGGTGCGCTCGTCTTCGTCCACGACGCTTGCCGGAAGCTCGCCGGCGAGGATCTTGCAGAAGATGCAGTCGGGGTCAGAGCTGGCCTGGGCGTCGCTCACGAGCGCATCCTAGTCTTCACGAGGCCGCGCGCAAAATCGAGCGCCTGCTCCCGTGTCTGGAGCTTGCCGGCGTACTGCGCGCGCGCCAGCTCCTCCAGCAGCTCGCCCACGCGTGGCCCCCGCGGGATGCCGAGTTCGCCTGCCAGCTGATCGCCGCGCCACAGCGGCAGTGGTGGCCCGCCCGCTGCGCGCCACTGCAGGGCGTCGCTGAGCATGGTGTGTGCGAGGCGCATGTGGGCGTCGATCGCCTCCTGCGCGCGCCGGCCGCGGGTGGCCAGCCGATCTGCCACCGAGAGCAGCGTGACGTCGACCTCGACGGGCTCGCAGGCGCGCAGATAGCCGAACACCGACTCGCGCGCCAGCGGCTGGGGCTCGTGCACCATGAAGCCCAGGCGCAGGTGATGGCGGACGAGCGCCGCGACATGGGCTCGCAGCCGCTCGCTGGTGCGCAGGCGAGTAAGGACATCGCGAGCGAGGTCGGCTCCCAGACGGTCGTGACCCATAAACGTCACGCGTCCAGTCAGCGGTATAACGGCGCGCGTCGCAGGCTTCGCGGCGTCGTGCAGGAGCGCGCCCCAGCGCAGCGCACTCCCGCGGGCGAGGCCGTCGGCGAGGGGCTCGGCCAGGAGGGCCGCAACTGCATCGCCGTGCTCGGCACCGAGGACGGCCGCGGGATCGTCCTGTAGCGCTATCACCTGCTCCAGGACCTCCAACGTGTGTCCGTAGACATCGCGGTGGTGATACTTGCTCTGCTGCACCCCGCGCAGCTTCTCTAGCTCGGGCAGCACCACCGTCAGCGCCCCCACCTCGCCCATTAGCTCCAGACCCTGCAGCGCCGCAGGCGCGTCGAGAATGCGCCGCAGCTCCATGAACACGCGCTCACCGGCGACCGAGCCCAATCCCGCTGCCGCCTGCCGCGCGGCCAGCAGAGTCTCAGGCTCCACAGTCAGATCCAGCTCGACGGCCAGGCGCACCAGGCGCAGCACCCGCAGCGGATCGTCGGCGAAGGCCCGCGGGCCGACCATGCGCAAGCGCCTCTGTGCCAGATCGCGCTGGCCGTCCAGGGGGTCGATCGGAGCGCCGCCTGCCAACGGCATAGCGATGGCGTTGATCGTGAAGTCGCGCAGCTGTAGGTCCTCATCCAGGCCGCTGCCGCGCATGCGCTCCACATCAATCTGCCAGAAGCCGTCGCGGGCCACCACGCGCCACGCGCCGAAACCCTCGGAAAGCGCAAAGCTGGCCGCCTGCCCCCGACCCGCGGCACGGGCAAGCGCACGCGCGGCGGCTTGCGGATCGCCGTCGATCACGACATCCAGATCGGCCGTGGGGCGCTCCAACAGGCGGTCGCGCACGCAGCCACCGACTAGGTATGCTTGCTCTGCGGAGAGCGTGCGGCGCAGGATCTCGAGGGGCTCGCTCATCGCGCCCTTGCCTGAGGGGTCACTCATCGCGCCCTTACCCGAGGGGTCACTCATCGCGCCGTTACCAAGAGCTCGCACGCCGGCCTTGCCAGCGGATCAGTCATTGCGGCAAAGCTCGCCGTCACGGCAGTACCGCCGTTCCAGGCGCCGCGTGAGGCCGCAGACGATCTCGTAGCTGATGGTGTCAAGGCGCCTGGCCACCTCCTCAGCGGTGATCCGCTCCTGACCCTGGTAGCCGATGAGCACGACGGGAAGCCCTTGCAGACGCTCGGCAGCAGGATCGGACCCGAGATCCACGGTGATGCTATCCATGCTCACGGTGCCCACCAGCGGATAACGGCGGCCCTCGATGAGCACGTCGGCGTTGTTGGAGAGACCTCGGCGCCAGCCATCGCCGTAGCCGATCGGGACAACGCCAATGTAGGTGTCGCGCCCAGCCGTGAAGCGGCGCCCATAGCCCGCGCTCTCCCCCACCGGACACAACTTGACGGCAGCCAGATAGGAGGCGACCTCCATCGCCGGTTCAAGGTCTTGCTCGGCCGGATCCTTGCCAAAGGGATCTATGCCGTAGATCGCGATCCCGCAGCGCACCATGTCGAAGTGAGCGCGCGGATCCCGCAGGGTGGCGGCGCTGTTGGCGGCGTGCACGATGACCTCGGGGTATGCCTCCTTCAGCGGCGCCACCCAACCGGCAAAACGCTCGAGCTGCTCCTCGAAGAACTCATCCTCGATCTCGTCGGCGGTCGCAAAGTGGGTCATCAGCCCGACCAGCTGCACGTTCGCCGAGGCCGCGGCCGCCCGAGCGATGCGCGTGGCCTTCTGGGCATCGCGGGTGCCGAAGCGGCCCATGCCACTGTCGAGCTTGACGTGCACCCGCGCCTTGAGCCCCGTCAGCGCGGCGAGCTGCTCGATCTGGGCGATGTACTGCTCGCTCCAGACGACGATGTCGAAGCCCTGGACGATCGCCTCCTCCAGGTCACCGGAGTAGATCGGACCCAGCAACAGCAGGGGTACCTGCAGATCTTCAAACTCCTCGTCGGCGACGAGGTCGCGGGCTTCGCTCATGCCCGCCACGGCCAGCCAGGTGGCGCCGCCAACGAGCGCGGCTTCGGCGCTGGGCACCATGCCGTGGCCGTAGCCATCGGCCTTGACCACCGCGCACAGCTCCCCCCCGTCCAACTCGCGCAGCAGCCGTGTGCAGTTGCGGGCAATGGAAGCGAGGTTCACTCCGGCCTGGGTACTCAAACTGGTCCTCCTCCTCGGGCGTTGGGCAAAGCGGCGATCACATCGGTAGCAACGACGCCCTCGGCGGAACCCTGGCGCGCTGCGGCCACCCTCCCTGCCTGGGCATGTAGCCATACGCCGGCGCAGGCGGCCACGAACGCGTCGAGACGCTGCGCGAGCAAGGCTGCGATCACGCCAGTGAGAACGTCGCCGCTGCCGGCCGTGGCCAGTGCCGGACTGCCTCCCTGGCTGACGGCAACGAGACCCGAGGGGTCAGCGACAAGCGTGTCGTCGCCCTTGAGCACGACCACCGCCTGGGCGCGCTCAGACGCACTGCGCGCACTGGCCAGGCGCTCGCGCTCGACCTCCTCGCTCTCGCACTCAAGCAGCCGTGCGAGCTCGCCGGCGTGCGGGGTGAGCACCGTCGGCGCTTGGCGCGCCGCAAGCTCCTGTAGGCGACCGGGGTAGGCGCTGAGTCCGTCGGCGTCTAGAACCATTGCCACGGGCGCCTGCGTGGCGAGCTCGCGGACGAACTCTAGAGCGCCGGGAGAGCGGCCGAGGCCGGGGCCGAGCGCCAGCGCGCCGCCCCGCGCGAGCGCCTGCAGCACCACGGACACACCTGCAGCCTCGATGTCGCCGTCGGTGTCGGGTAGGGGGCGCGTCATGATTTCCAGCAGGCTGGCCGCAAGCAGCGCCCGCAGCGAGCCCGGCAGGCATGCCGTCACGTAGCCCGCGCCCGCGCGTGCGCTCGCCAGGGCTGCCATGCGCGGGGCGCCGGAGAGATCCGCGCAGCCGCCGGCCACCACCACGTGGCCGCTTGTGAACTTGGTCGAGGTTGCCTCCCGCCGCGGCAGCTCGCTGCTCACGGCCGGCTCGATCAGGCCGATGCGCGCCTCTGCCGGGGCGCCGCGGGGTATGCCGATGTCGATCGCCTGCACCTCCCCTGCGAATGCCTTCCCCGGCCGGATCCACAGCCCGGGCTTGACGGCGTGGAAGGTAACGGTAACCGTGGCGCGCACCGCCTCACCTGCGACGCGGCCGCTAGAGGCATCGACACCGCTTGGCACATCGACGCTCACGACCTTCCCCGGAGCGGCATTGATGGCGACGATCGCAGCCGCCGCGGCGCCGTGGGGTTCCCCTGCAAAACCGGTGCCGAGCAGGGCATCGACGATCACCGCTGCCTCGGCGAGGGCCGTCATCCCCTCGCTCACCTGCCGCGGGGGCTCTCCAGGCAGGCGTGCAAGATTGGCTGCGGCGTCTCCAGAGAGCTCCTCTAACGGAGCGGTGCACAGCACACTCACCCTCCTGCCGGCATCGCGCAGCAGGCGGGCCACGACCAGGCCGTCACCGCCGTTGTTCCCCTTGCCGCAGACCACGAGGACCGGCCCATCGGCGGCTGTCTGCTCGACGGCGCGGGTGACACCTTGACCGGCACGCTCCATCAGATCGAGCGAGGGCACCCCCTGCTCGTCGATCGCCCAGCGATCGATCGCCCGCATCTGCTCGGCGTCGGGGAGCGGTGTGAGCCAGGGCGGCAGCGGCACGGAAGCGATGCTAGAGACGGTGCCGGCCGTCCGCTTTGCGGCATAGCCGACGAGCCCCATCTACTCGACCCGAACGCCTACTCGACCGTTACGGTCTTGGCGAGGTTGCGGGGCTGGTCAACGTTGAGCCCGCGACGGCAGGCGATCTCGTAGGCGAGCAGCTGCAGGGGAATGACGGCGAGAATCGGTTGCAGCATCCAGTCGACGGCGGGCACGGTGATGGCGGCGTTGACGTGCTTGACGATCTCGCTGTTGCCGGCGCTGACGAGGGCGATCGTGTGCGCGCCGCGGGCACGGACCTCCTGCATGTTGGAGACGAGCTTCTCAAGCACGGGGGAGTTGGTGGCAACACACACCACGGGGGTAGCCTCATCGAGTAGCGCGATGGGACCGTGCTTCATCTCACCAGCGGCGTAGGCGTCGGTGGCAATGTAGGAGATCTCCTTGAGCTTGAGCGCGCCCTCGAGGGCTACGGGCAGGCCAATGTGGCGCCCAATGTAGAGGAAGAACTCCTGGCGCCAGTAGGCATCGGCGACGCGTGCGACCTGCTCGCCGGCACCGGCGATGACCTGCTCGATGCAGTGCGGCAGGCGCTTGACCTCGCTCACGAGCTCGGCGATGCGCGCGGGCGGAAGCGTGCCGCGCAGCTCGGCGAGGCGCAGGGCGAGCAGGTACATGACGGCGACCTGGCAGACGAAGGTCTTGGTGGCGGCGACGCTGACCTCGAGGCCGGCGCGGGTGAAGAGCACGCCGTCGGCTTCGCGGGTGGCCTGGGAGCCCATGACGTTGGTGATGGCGAGCACGGTGGCCCCGCGCTCGCGGGCGGTGCGCATGGCGGCGAGGGTGTCGGCGGTCTCACCGGACTGCGAGATGCCGATGACGAGATCCCCGGGGCCGACGACGGGGTTGCGGTAGCGGTACTCGGAGGCGATGTCGATCTCCACAGGCACGCGCGCCCACTCCTCGATGGCGTAGCGCCCGATGAGCCCGGCGTGGTAGGCGGTGCCGCAGGCGACCATGACGATGCGTGTGACCCCAGCGAGGATCGACTCATCGAGGGCGCCGGCCTCGTCGAGATCGATCCCGTCCCCGCGGGCGGTGCGATCGGCGATTGTGTCGGCGACGGCGTCGGCCTGTTCGTGGATCTCCTTGAGCATGAAGGTGGCAAAGCCGCCCTTCTCGGCGGTCTCCTCATCCCAGTCGACGTGCACGGGCGCGCGCAGCACCTCCTGCCCGGCGGCGGTTTCGATGCTGACGCCCTCCGGGCGCAGCACAACGATCTCCCCATTTTCGACGTACTGCACCAACCGCGTCTGCGCCAGAAAAGCGGGCACGGCGGAGGCGATGAACTGCTCACCCTCGCCACGGCCGACGACCAGCGGGCACTCCTTGCGCGCACCGACGAGCACCTCGGGCTCATCGAGGCTCATGGCAACAAACGCGTAGTGCCCCTCGAGCTCGGCGTAGGCGGCGCGCACTGCCCCCGCGAGATCACCCTGATGGTGGTGCGCGATGAGATGCGCGATCACCTCGGCGTCGGTTTCGGAGGTGAACTGGCTGCCGGCGGCGATGAGCCGCTCCTTGAGCACCATGTAGTTCTCGACGATGCCGTTGACGACGACGTGCACGCGATCGTCGCTGTCGAAGTGCGGGTGCGCGTTCTCCTCGCTGACGCGCCCGTGGGTGGCCCAGCGGGTGTGCCCGATGCCGGTGGTGGCAGGCCGCACGGCCACCGCGACGCCACCGCCATCGCCGCTCAGCGCCCCGAGCTTGGCCTGCAGCGCGTCGAGGTTGCCGACGGCGCGCACGGCCTCGATGCGATCCTCGGCGAGCACGGAGATGCCGGCGCTGTCATAGCCCCGGTACTCGAGCTTGCGCAGCCCGGCGAGCAGCAGCTCCCGCGCGGGCCGGCCCCCGACGTAACCAACGATCCCACACATCCTTGCGAGGTTACCAGTGGCCGTGAGCCCGGCAACTGTGGCGCAAAATCTGGGGGTAAGTATTTGGAGGGGGGCCGGCAGGGCCGGCCCGGTGTGGGCCGGTGGCTACAGACGGACGCGGCCGAGTTGTGCTGGTGGCCTGGGGGGCTTACGGTAGCGATGCGACGGCGGCGAGTCAGGCGAGCTCGCGCTCGACGATCGCGGCAAGGCGGGTGCAGACCTCGTCGGCCTCGGTGTCGCTGGGGGCCTCGACCATGACGCGGATGAGGGGCTCGGTGCCGCTGGGGCGCACGAGCACGCGTCCGCGTCCGGCGAGCTCGTGCTCGGCGCTGTGCACAGCCGCTTTGACGTGCTCGGCGCGCTCGTAGGCGGAGCGATCCTTGACGCGCACACCGACGAGCCGCTGGGGCAGCTTGTGCATGGCGTCGCGCTCGGCGAGGGTGCGCCCGGCGAGGGCCTCTAAGACGAGGAGGGCGCTGGCGATGCCGTCGCCGGAGCGGTTGAAGCCCATCTCGATGATGTGCCCGGACTGCTCGCCGCCGAGCACCCAGCCGCGCTGGCGCAGCTCTTGGAGTACGTAGCGGTCACCGACCTGGGTGCTTGAGACGGTGATGCCGGCCTGCTGCATGGCGGTGTGGAAGCCGAAGTTGGTCATGACGGTGACAGCGACGCCGGCGCCGGGGAGGCGGCCGCTGCGGTGTAGGTGCAGCGCGGCGAGCGCCATGAGCTCATCGCCGTCTACGACCTGGCCGTCGCCGTCGACGGCGAGCACGCGGTCACCGTCGCCGTCGAAGGCGAAGCCGATGGCGTGGCCGCCGGCGATGACCTTCGCGGCGAGCGCGTCGAGGTGGGTGGAGCCACAGCTGGCGTTGATGTTGCGCCCGTCGGGGGCGTCGGCGATGACGCTGACCTGCGCGCCGAGACGCCGGAAGATCTCGGGGGCGACGCGGTGCGTGGCGCCGTTGGCGCAGTCGAGCAGCACATCGACGCCTGTCAGGTCGAGACTCTGAAAGCGGGTGTGTAGCTCGCGCAGGTAGTCCTCGTGGGTGCCACGCAGCTCGCGCACGTGACCGAATCCGTGCTCGTGACGCAACGCAGGAGCGGGCCCTCCCCTATTAGCCCCGGCTCCGATGGCACTCGGGCTGGCACCGATCTCCCAGCCGGCGCGCATGAGCTCGGCTTCGATCGCCTCCTCGTCCTGGTCGCTGAGCTTGAAGCCGTCGGCGGCGAAGAACTTGATGCCGTTGTCCTGGTAGGGGTTGTGCGAGGCCGAGAGCACGACGGCGAGGTCGAAGTCGTAGCGTCCGATCAAGAGCGGCGCGGCAGGGGTGGGCAGGACGCCGCCGAGCAGCGCATCGCCCCCGGCGGCGACGATGCCGGCGGCGATGGCGGCCTGCAGCATCTCGCCGGACTCGCGGGTGTCGCGGATGATGAGGACCTGGGGGCGCGCGGCGCCGGTGCGGTGCGTTGCGGCGCGTCCGAGGGCAAGCGCGAGCTCGGCGCTCAAAAGCTCGCCCGCGACGCCGCGCACGCCGTCGGTGCCGAACAGGCGCCCAGACACGATCGCTCCTAGCGCTTGGAGAACTGCGGACGCTTGCGCGCCTTCTTCAGGCCGGCCTTCTTGCGCTCCTTGGCACGGGAGTCGCGTGTGAGGAAGCCGCGTTTCTTGAGCTCGCCGCGCAGGTTGGGGTCGGCCTCGAGCAGCGCGCGGGAGACGCCGTGGCGCAGGGCGCCGGCCTGCGCGCTGATGCCGCCGCCGTGCAGGCGGGCGACGACGTCCATGCGGTCCTGGTAGCCGACTGTCTCCAGGGGCTGGCGGATGTTGCGCTGCAGCGTGGCGCGGGGGAAGTGCACGTCCAGGGGACGCCCGTTGACGGTGTAGGTGCCGCTGCCGGGGCGCAGGATGACGCGGGCGATGGCGGTCTTGCGCTTGCCGGTGGCGCGGTAGCGCGCGCCCGAGCCGAGATCGATGGCGGCCGTGGAGATGGGCTCGGTGAGCACCTCCTCCTCGTCCTCCTCGCCCTCCCGCGACTCCTCGGCAGGCTCCTCCTCGTAAACGGCGGCGTAGGGGTCGGCGGGCTCGTTGCGGCCCAGCGGATCGACGCCTTCGGGGACGATGTCGACTTCAAGATGAGCGCCGGGAACGGAGGGCTTGACGCGCGGAGCGGGCTCCTCCTCTTCCTCGTCCTCCTCCTCCTCGACCTCGGCCTCGGCGGCGGGTGCCTCGACGGCCTCGGCCACCGGCTCAGGCGACTCGATGGCGGCGTCCTCTGCGCGGGCCTCCTCCTCGGCGACGGGCTCAGACGCAGCAGGCTGCTCCTCAGCCGCGGGCGCCTCTGCTGCAGCGGCCTCCTCGGCTGGAGCTTCAGCAACCGGCTCCTGCGCCACAGGCTCCTGCTCTTCGGGGGTCTGCGCCTCCTCGGGCGTCTCGGGCTCGTCAGACATCAGGCGTGCACCTCCATCGGCTCGGGCTTCTGCGCCGCGTGCGGATGATCCGGCCCCGCGTACACCTTTAGCTTGGTCAACTGTTTGCGCGCGAGGCGGTTGCGCGGCATCATGCCCTTGACGGCCATGCGGATGATCTCCTCGGGGCGCCGCGCGAGCATTTCCTCGAAGGTGCGCGAGCGCAAGCCGCCGGGGTAGCCGGAGTGGCGGTAGTAGCGCTTGTCGGCACGCTTGTTCCCCGTCA
The DNA here is from genome assembly GCA_036561265.1 of Solirubrobacteraceae bacterium. GTDB lineage: Bacteria > Actinomycetota > Thermoleophilia > Solirubrobacterales > Solirubrobacteraceae > Palsa-744. The sequence goes on from DATBPO010000219.1 coordinate 12,832, forward strand.
CCGCGATCTTCTCGGCGTTGACGACGACGACGAAATCCCCCGTGTCGATGTGGGGGGTGTACTCGGGCTTGCGCTTGCCGCGCAGGGCATCGGCGATCTGCGTCGCCAGACGCCCCAGCGTCTTACCGTTGGCGTCAACGACGAGCCAGTTGCGCTCGCGGTCGGTGGGCTTGGCTACGTAGGTCTTCATGACGTGAAAAAGGCCACGCGAATACGGCGCGCGGCGCGGCCAGGGATCATAGCTGCTTTTACTGATCCCGCCGCGTGAGAGCGGTTATTCCCACTCGATCGTGCCCGGCGGCTTTGACGTGATGTCCAAAGCCACCCGGTTGACCTCGCGCAGCTCGTTGATCATGCGCGAGGCGATCGTCTCGAGCAGGTCATACGGCAGCCTGGCCCAGTCGGCCGTCATGGCGTCGTCGCTGGTGACGGCGCGCACGACCACGAGGTAGCCGTAGGTGCGCTCATCCCCCTGCACGCCGACGGTGCGGATGTCGGGGAGCACGCAGAAGGACTGCCACAGCTCGCGGTAGAGGCCAGCCTTGCGGATCTCCTCCTGCAGGATGTAGTCGGCCTCGCGCAGCACATCCAGGCGCTCTTTGGTGGCTTCGCCGCCGACGACGCGGATGGCGAGGCCCGGCCCGGGGAAGGGCTGGCGCCAGACGAGGCGTTCGGGTAATCCCAGCTCGGCGCCGACGGCGCGCACCTCGTCCTTGAAGAGCGCGCGCAGGGGCTCGACAAGGTCGAATTCGAGATCATCGGGCAGGCCGCCGACGTTGTGGTGGGACTTGATCGTGGAGGTCCCCGTACCCCCGCCGCTCTCGATGACATCGGAGTAGAGCGTGCCTTGCACGAGGTACTTCGCGCCGTCCAGCTTGGCGGCCTCCTCCTCGAAGACGCGGATGAACTCAGCGCCGATGGTCTTGCGCTTAGTCTCGGGGTCAGTTACGCCCTTGAGCTTGGCAAGGAAGCGCTGCTCGGCGTCGACGGCCACGAGCGGGACCTTGAAGTTGTCGCGGAAGGCGCTGATGACCTGCTCCCCCTCTTCCTTGCGCATCAGACCGTGATCGACGAACACACACGTGAGCTGATCGCCCACGGCGCGGTGCACCAGCAAGGCGGCAACCGAAGAGTCAACGCCACCGGAGAGGCCGCAGATGACCCGCCCCTCCCCCACCTGCTGGCGGATGCGCGCGATCTGCTCCTCGACGATCGAGGCGGCCGACCAGGTACGCTCGCAGCCGCAGATCTCGGTGAGGAAGCGCGTGAGGATCTCCTGGCCGTAGGGCGTGTGCACGACCTCGGGGTGAAACTGGATGCCGTAGATGCCCCGCTCGACGCTCTCGACGGCGGCGACGGGCGAGGCGGTGGAGGAGGCCAGCGCCGTAAAGCCGGGGGGCGCCGCAAAGACGGTGTCGCGGTGGGACATCCAGCAGGTCTGCTCGCGCGGCATGCCCGCCAGCAGCACGCCGGGCTCGCTCACCGTGAGGTCGCTGCGACCGAACTCCCCCACCTCGGCCTGCTCGACGCGCCCGCCGAGCTCGTGCACGAGCAGCTGCATGCCGTAGCAGATGCCGAGCACGGGCACCCCGAGTTCCAGGAGCCCCTGCTCCAGTTTCGGCGCCCCCGGCGCATACACCGAGGCGGGCCCGCCGGAGAGGATGACCCCGCGCGGCTTGCGCTTGGCGACCTCATCGAGGCCCACGTGATGGGGCAGCAGCTCGGAGAAGACGCCGCAGTCGCGCACGCGACGGGCGATCAGCTGGGAGTACTGACCGCCGTAGTCGAGGACGACTATCTCTTCAGTGGCCGCAGGTGTTTCGTTGCGCTCTACGGCGGTAGGAGCTGGCGCAGTTACAGCCGCCTCACTCATTTACGAGCGCCGCCGCTGCCTTCCCGTTGGACCCCATGCCGACGGCCTGGTCGCGCTGTAGCTGCTTGCCCTCGGTCTGCAGCGAAGGCGCGATGACGACCTCGGCGCGGTTGAACTCGGCGAGGTCCTTGTGGCCACAGGTGGCCATCGAGGTGCGCAGGCCGCCGAAGAGGTTGAAGGTGCCGTCGTTCTCGCGGGCGGGGCCGACGAGGATCTCCTCGAGGGTGCCGTTCTGCGTCGTGGCCACGCGCGCGCCGCGGGGAAGCGTGGGGTGGAAGGTGGCCATACCCCAGTGAAAGCCGTGGCCCGGCGCCTCGTGGGCGCGCGCGAGGGGCGAGCCAATCATGACGGCGTCGGCGCCGAGGGCGATGGCCTTGGAGACATCCCCGCCGTTGCGCATGCCACCGTCGGCAATGACCTGACAGTACTCGCCGGTCTCGAGCATGTGCGTGCTGCGCGCGTGTGCTACGTCGGCGATGGCGGTGGCCTGGGGAACGCCGATACCGAGCACGCCGCGTGTGGTGCAGGCTGCCCCCGGCCCAACACCAACGAGAACTCCCGCAGCCCCTGTGCGCATGAGGTGCAGCCCTGTGTGGTAGGAGGCGCAGCCGCCGACGACCACGGGCACCTCCAAGGAGGGGATGAACTCCTTGAGGTTGAGGGGCTCTGTGACGGTGGAGACGTGTTCGCCGGAGACGACGGTGCCCTGGATGACTAGCACGTCGAGACCGGCCTCCATGGCGAGCTCGTAGTGGTCGAGCACGCGCTGGGGCGTGAGGGAAGCGGCGACGACGACCTTGTGCTCCTTGATCTCCTTGATGCGCTGGGCGATGAGCTCGGGCTTCACAGGCTCGCGGTAGATGTCCTGCATCTCGCGCGTGGCCACGTCCTTGGGCAGTTTGGCGATCCGTCGAAGCTGCTCCTCGGCGTCCTCGTAGCGCGTGAAGATGCCCTCAAGGTTGAGAACAGCCAGCCCGCCGAGACGACCGACGATGCCGGCTGTGGCGGGCGAGACGACGCCGTCCATGGCGGAGGCCATCATGGGCAGCTCAAACTGGTAGGGGCCGAGCTTCCAGCTGATGTCGATGTCGTCGGGATCGCGCGTGCGCCGGGAAGGCACAATCGCGATGTCATCGAATCCGTAAGCGCGGCGGCCTGACTTGCCGCGGCCGATCTCTACTTCCATTTTCCGATCCTAGCAACGCCTTAGGCGGCGGGGGTTCCCTGGGATATTCTCGAATACATGAGTGCTCCCGCCCCCTACGATCCTCGCGCGACCGAGGCGCGCCGCCAGGCTGTGTGGCAGGCAAACGAGGCGTTCCGCACGCCCGAGCCAGACGGCCGGGCGGGCCTGTACATCAAGCCCTCGGCGCCTTTTACCTCGGGGAACATCCACATCGGCCACGTGCGCAGCTACGCGATCGGCGACGCCTACGCCCGCTTCCAGCGCGCTCAGGGAGAGTCGGTGCTGTTCGCCTTCGGCTTCGACGCCTTCGGCCTGCCGGCGGAGCTCGGGGCGATCGCGGGCGGGGTCTCGCCCAGCGAGTGGGTTGAGCGCTGCGCGAACCACATGCAGGGCCAGCTGGAGCGCCTGGGCTTCTCCTTTGACTGGGAGCGCGCCTTCATGAGCTCGGATGCGAACATGTACCGCTGGTCGCAGTGGCTCTTCCTAACACTGC
>DATBPO010000220.1:0-8719 GCA_036561265.1 Solirubrobacteraceae bacterium
CGGCGTCGATGATGCGCCCGTCGAAGGGACTCAGCCGCTGCAGCTCGAGCGCCACCATGCGCTCGCCCTCGAGCAGCTTGGCGACCTCGCGCACGGCGGGGTTGAAGTGCTCGATGTGGCCCACCTGCACCACCGGGCGCCGGGCACAGCCCGCAACCGTGTCGCGCAGCGCTTGTGCGTGCTCGACGGTGAGCGCCACGGGCTTCTCGATCAGCACGTCCACCCCGGCGCGCAGCGCCAGTAGGGCGTGCTCGACGTGCAGCGCGCTGGGGGTGCAGATCGAGACGGCTCGCACCTGCCCAAGCATCTCCTCGACGCTTGCGAATGGGTGTGTGCCGAACTGCTTGGCCACGGCCTGGCAGCGTTCTGTATCGAGATCGTAGATCCCGCGCAGCTCGCAGATACCGCCGAGCGAGCCGTAGGTGCGGACATGGTGAGAGCCCATGTTGCCCGCGCCGATGACACCCACAGGGATCGGGTCGGTCTTGCGGCGCCCGCCGCTTGCGCGTCGCTCGGCGGGGATCATCAGCTCATGCTCACGTAGCCGCTGGCTTCGCCCGCGGGACGCACGTTGAGCGAGACCTTGTTTTCGTAGTTGCCCTCGATCGTCTGAATGCTGCCGTCGGGAAGCACGCCCTTGACGATGCCCACGTGCTCGCCGCCGAAGACGATGAGATCGCCCGGCTTGGGAAGGACCCCCGGCCCGTTGGCCACGGCGCGGCCGGTGTTCTGTGCCCAAGACCAGATCGCCGACACCGAGCCGAGTCCTTCGCCCTGCGGACCGAGCGGCGTACCCGCCTGGCGTGCGGCCCAGGAGGCGAAGTACGCGCACCACGGCTCGCCCGGGGCCGCGCCGGCCGTGGCAGCGCGATATTCGGCAATGGCAGGCGATTCGTTTGATCCCGGCGGCTGCTCGGTCTGACCGATCTGGCTTTCCGCGGCGGACACCATGCGGTTGCCGCCGGAGCCCGACGTAGCGCTTGCGAGCGTAGCTGCGAAGGTACTCGTCCCGCTCGCCGGTGAAGTCGTTTCAGGCGCTGCCGCACCGCCCGTCTGTGCCATGAGGGCGGCGGGATGGGTGATGGCCTGATTGATCGCGGCAACGCGTTGCAGCGCAGTATCGATCGACATCGCACCGGGTGATCGGCAGCGACGCGCAGGGATTGAGGCTTGCAAAAAGGAGAGGGCGGCCCGAAGACCGCCCTCCCACCACCGTTCCCTCGATGAATCGGCGGTATATAGCTTCTGCCGGCCTTCCCTGACCGCGCGAAGCGTTGTTACCCACCGTTGCCGGTGGGCTTCGCTGCAGCGGTGACGAGGAGGCCCGCCACCGCTGAGGAAGTTTCAGCTGATGCTCTAGCCGAGCAGCTTCAGCACTGCCTGGGGCAGCGAGTTGGCCTGCGCCAGGATGGCGGTGCCGGCCTGCGTCAGGATCTGGTCCTTGGTGAAGTTCGTCATCTCCGTCGCCATGTTGACGTCGACGATCGAGCTCTCCGCGGCGGCCAGGTTCTGGCTGTAAACGGCCTGGTTGCTGGAGGTGTACTGCAGACGGTTCTGCACCGCACCGAACGCGCCGGCGGCGGATGAGACCTTGCCGATGGCGGCGTCGATGTTGGAGATCGCTTCTTCTTCGCCGAGGCTGATCGTGCCGACGGCTTCGCCGAGGCTGATCGTGCTGACGGAGATCACTTCACCGTCGTTGGCGCCGACCTGGAAGGTGATGGTCGCTTCTTCCTTCAGCAGGCTGATGCCGTTGAACTGGGTCGTTTCACCGACTCGTTCGATCTCGGAGTTGAGCTGCCCGACCTCGGAGACGATCGCTTCCTTGGCCGATTCCGAGTTGGTGCCGTTCTTGTACTGCACGGCGAGCTCGCGCACGCGCTGAAGCATCTGCTCCACCTCGTTGATCGAGCCCTGCGCCGTCTGGGTAAGCGCGACGGCATCCTGCGTGTTCTGCTGAGCCTGCATCAGGCCGTGGACCTGACCGGTCAGCGTCTGGCTGATGGCGTAGCCGGCGACGTCGTCGGCGGCCGTGTTGATGCGCAGACCCGAGGACAGGCGCTGCATCGAGGTCGAGAGGGAGTTCTCCGTGTTCTGGAGGTTCCGCTCCGCGTTCATCGCTTCGATGTTGGTATTGATGGTCAGGGACATGCGTTCATCTCCTTGATGACGGTTGGTTGATAGTCCCGAGCTGACTCCCTGTCAGCTCTTGCTTCACGCCGTTTATCGTCACGCGTTCGCCAGACTTGAGTGTGTCCAGCGCGGCTGGCCGTTTCCGCCTTGTGGTGTGAGCGCTCCGCGTCTGCGACCGTGGCGCTTCGCCGATGTCGCCCAGGTTACGCGCGCACGTCTATGTGGCGGGGGCCTTCCTCAGGGGTGTCGTAGGGCGAAGCGGGTCCCTTGCCGTCATGCGCCGTGGGAGGTTCGCGCGGCTCACGCTCGTCTCCCGACCCCCGTCTCTCCTTAGCCGCCGCACGTTGGCGCTCCTCGCGGCGGTCGCGCGCGGCGCGATCACTGGGCGCTGGAGCAACGGGCGCGAGTGAAGGGGGATTGGGGGTGATGGGATGGATCGGGTCCATCTGGGGGTTCCGGCTTAGGAGATCCCGCGCTTTGCAAGCTCGCTCTGCAGAAGCTCATGCTGGCGGCTGCGCAGCTCGACGACGACGAGATGGCGCCACAGGAACACGGCGCCGGCCCAGACGATCGCATAGCAGACGACCCCCGCCACCAAGGCTCGGAAGCCCGCTTCGGCGAGGGTGTGGGTGGACAGCGAGAGGTAGCCACCCGCGAGGAAACCCAGCAGGCCACCCCAACCCTTGGCCTGTGCGACGCGACGCACGGCACGGGGGTGCGCGGCGAGGCTCATGGCGCCCTCGGCAGGAGCTGCTGCGCCCTTCTTGCTCTTCTTCTCCTTGCTCTTCTTGTCCTTTTTCTCAGCCATGACTTTCCTCCTGCTCCAAACCACGCCTGCGCTCCGCGCGCTGGCACTCAAAGATGAAGCGCACGAGACGGCGGTGATCGCCCTCGCCTATGTCCTCGAAGCTGATCGCGCGGTGCCCGCGCTCGTCGGTGCGCACGACGGTGCCGGTACCGGTGATCGGTGCGCTGCCGGGAGTGGTCGTGAGGCGGAACTGCACGCGCTCGCCGATCTTCAAGGTGTTGGGGCCGGCCAACAACATGCCGCCGCCGCTGAGGTCCACGGAGTAGCTGCGCACGGTGCCCTGGCTGCCTCCCGTGGCAACCATCACCGGGCGCGTGGCCTTCACACGCACGTACTCGCGCTCCTGCAGCACCTCGGTGGAGCAGAGTTCGCGAAAGCGCAGCAGGTCGCGGTCCTCGAGCGTGACGGTGCCGCGCACGCGCACGCGCCCGCGGTGGCTTGCGTACTCCAGGACGATGTCGTTGAGGTCGCCTTCGCGCAGGGGCCGTTCGGTGCGAAACATGACGCCTACGAGCAGGGAGTCCTCGGCGCTCTCCACGACGCGTGCCTGGATGCGCTCGCCGGAGGCCCGCACGAGCGTGACTGTTGCCGAGCGCTTGGGCAGCTTCAGGGCGTCGTTGTCAGCGGAGTTGCGGCGCAGCAGTCTCATCGTGGGCGGTGGTGTCTCATGTGGCGTCTCGCTTGGGTGTAATCGAACTAGGCCCGCGGCCGCTCAGGCGGCAGCAGCCGCTCCGCCAGATGCGTCGGGTCGATCCGCGTCAGGCCCCCACGGATGCGGCCGCGATCCGACAGATATTCGGGCGCCAGACCGAAGTCGCAGGCCGTCTGCACGCTGATCCCGAGCTGGTCGGTCTCATCGGCGTGCGTGATCGCCAGCGTGCTAGCTCCCAGCGGTGCGAGGGCGCTGAGCAGCTGCGCCGCTGCCTTGGAGCCGAGTGTGGCCGGCAGCGCCACCACCACGCGGTCTGGTTTGAGCTCCCGCAGCAGGCATGCGATGCGCTCGATCGCCGGACGTTCGGCGGGAGACAGCGGAGGCATGTCCAACAGCAGCAGGCCCTCTTCGCGCGCCTGTGTCAACGCCTGTCCGGCGTCTGGCGAGGCGAGCGAGAGCGGTTGCATGATCCGCGGACTCAGTAGCACCGCTGGTTCGTCGCGATCGCCCGTCAGCGTGACGGTGGCGCAGCGCGCGGGCAGGATCCCCGCGCGGCGGTAGGCCCCCAGCAACATTGCGCAGCAGCTCGTCTTGCCGCTCCCGCCCGGCCCTACCACGGCCACAGTTGCGCTGTGCGCCGGCAGCAGCGCCACTCGCGGGATGCGTGCAGCAAGAGCGCTGCGTACAGCATCGGCCAGGCTTGCGTGCACTCCGAAGGGGAGCACGTGGGCGATCGCGGCGTCGATCATCTCCGCCGTCAGGTCTTCGCTCATACCCACCGCCAGCAGACGCTGTTCGATGCGCGCGCGTTCGCGGGACAGGGCCGCGGGCACGGCCATGTCCGTCCTGGCAGGTGCTGACGCGGTCCGCAGATCGACTGTCGCCACGTCCGTCCTGGCCGGCGGGGGCGCCGTCTGCAAATCGCGCATGCCGCGGTGGAGCACATCGAGCTCTTCCCTGAAGGGGTCAGGCGCTGCGCTGGCCTCGGCGAGCGCTGCCCCGAAGGTGTCGGGGGTCAGCTCCTTGAACGCCTTGGGCGGCTCGATGACCGGCACGTGGGGCGCGGGTGGATCTTCGACCACCTGCTCGGGAAGCTCTGGAGTGACCGGCGTATCCGCGGTAAATTCATCGGTCGGCCCTGGCATCACCGGCTCGCCCAGACCCTCGTCGTACATGTCGAAGCGGGGAGTGCCGGCCTTGGCCTCGACCTCGACGTAGCGCCGCTGGAAGAAGCCGCCGATGCCGCCCTCGAGGCCTCGCGTGCGGCGCACGACGATCGCATCGGCGCCCAGCTCGGCCTCGATGCGGGGGATCAGCTCGTCGATCGAGCGTCCCCGGTAGACACGGGTCTCGCCATCGCTGTCGCTGTATGTCTGCGGCGGTGCTTGCAGCATTGCGCTGTCAGGGCTCATGCGTGGACTACTCCAATCGTCTCGACGTTGACGCCCGGTGCGATCTCGTTGTAGGAGCACACCGGGAGGTGGGGCTGGGCCTGGGCGATCAGCCTGCGCAGATGGCGGCGCACGCGCGCGCTGCACAGGAGAACGGGTCCCCGCCCGCCCCCGCCTGCGGCGCCGCTCGCGGTGGCGTGCTCAACCTGGGCGCGCAGGGCGCCCACGATGGCGTGCGCGCGCGGCGGGTCCATCGCCAGGTACTCGCCATCTGTGGTCTGGGTGATCGAGGTGGCCACCTCCTGCTCGATCGCAGGGTCCAGGGTGATCGCCTGCAGGCGCAGCTGCTCGTCCAGGTGCGGAGCGGTGATGGCGCGTCCCAACGCCTGGCGGGCGTACTCCGAGAGCAGGCTCGTATCCCGTGTTATTCGCGCCTTGTCGCCGATCGCCTCCACGATCGTGCCGAGATCGCGGATCGCCAATCCTTCGCCCAGAAGCGACTGCAAGACGCGCTGGATCTCGCCCAGCGAAAGCAGCTCCGGCACGACCTCCTCGACGACAGCGGCGTTGGTCTCCTTGAGCTGCTCCAGGAGCGCCTTGACGTCCTGGCGGGTGAGCAGTTCGGCGGCGTGGTTGCGGATGGTCTCCGTCAAATGAGTGACGATCACCGACTCGGCGTCCACCACGGTGTAGCCCAACGACTCGGCCTCGGCGCGCGCGGACTCGTGCACCCACGTCGCGGGCAGCCCGAAGGCGGGCTCGGTGGTGGGGATGCCCTGCAGCTTGCCCACGGCGTCGCCGGGGTCCATCGCCAGCAAATGCCCGGGCATGATGCGTCCGCGCGTGACCTCGCTGCCGCGCACCTTCACGGCGTACTCGTGGCTCTCCATGCCGAGCTCGTCGTGGATGCGCACCGCGGGGATGACGACGCCAAGCTCGCCGGCGAGCTGGCGGCGGATCTGGCTGACGCGGCGTAGCAGCGCACCGCCGCCGCTGCCATCCACCAAGGGCACGAGGCCGAAGCCGATCGCCAGCTCCAAGGCGTCCAGCGGGGTGCGCTCGACGCCCCCGCTGGATTCGGTCCCACCCGCCCCCGGCAGCGCGGCCTGCGGACCGGCCGGAAGCGCGCCCCCGCCGCTGCCGCTGGCAAGCGCGAGCGCCTCATCGCCGGGCATGCCGTTGCGTACGCTCCAGCCGATCGCGCCGAAGATGGCGGCGATCATCAGGAAGGGCAGCTTGGGCAGCCCCGGCACGAGCGCGAACAGCCCGATCACCACGGCGGCCACCAGCGGCGCCTTGCGCTGGCGCAGGATCTGGTTGGCGATGTCCGAGCCCAGATCGCGCTCGGAGGCCGAGCGCGTGACGATGATGCCCGTCGCCACCGAGATCAGCAGCGCGGGGATCTGCGCCGCGAGGCCATCGCCGACGGTCAAGAGCGAGAAGCGCTGCGCGGCTTCGCTGAAGCCCAGATGCTGCTGGGCGACGCCCACGACGATGCCGCCCACGAGGTTGATGGCGGTGATGATGACGGCCGCCATCGCATCGCCCTTGACGAACTTGGAGGCACCATCCATGGCGCCGTAGAAGTCGGCTTCGCGCGCGATCTCCGAGCGCCGCGCACGCGCCTCGTCGTCGGTTATGAGCCCCGCGTTGAGATCGGCGTCGATCGCCATCTGCTTGCCGGGCATGGCATCGAGGGTGAAGCGCGCGCCGACCTCCGCCACGCGCCCGGCGCCGTTTGTAACTACCACAAACTGGATGACAACGAGGATCAGGAAGATAACCAAGCCCACGACGACGTTACCGCCGACGACGAACTGCCCAAAGGACTTCACCACACTGCCGGCGTCGCCGGTGGTGAGAATTAGGCGCGTCACCGAGACGTTGATCGCCAGACGAAACATCGTCGTCAGCAGCAAAAGCGAGGGGAAGGCCGCGAAGTCGAGCGCCTTGCTCAGATACATCGTCGCCACGACCACGGTCAGCGCGGCGGAGATATTCACTGTAATGAGCAGATCGAGCAGCATCGGCGGCAGCGGCACGACGAGCATCGTCACCACCATCACCACCGCCACGGCTGCGAGCAGGTCGGTGTGCTTCAACAGGCGGCGTGCGAGGTCGGTATTCATCGTTTGTCACTCCTTAGGGGGAAAAGAGAGGAGAGCCTCCGCCGCAGAGCGGCTCCGGCGTGTGGGCCGCGCACTGCGAGAGATAACGGCCCTCTAGGCAGCTGGGTTCTGCTCTCCCCAGTGCGTGGGCCGCGTACTGCACTCATACCGCTCGCCTCCTTCGTGCTGCCAGCCGGTAGACAAAAGCCAGCACCTGCGCGACCGCCGCATAGAGCTCCTCCGGTATGACCTGGCCGATCTCAGTGGAGCCGTGCAGCGCGCGTGCCAGCGGCGGGTCGGGGATGATCGGCACGTCGTTCTCTTCGGCCACGCGGCGGATCTGCGCGGCGATCAGATCCTGGCCCTTGGCGACGACCTCCGGCGCGGGGTGCGAGCCGTCGTAGCGCAGGGCGACCGCGTAGTGCGTGGGGTTTGTAACGACCACGTCGGCCTCGGGGACGGCCGCCATCATGCGCGCGCGCGCGGCCTGCATCTGCCGGCGGCGCAACGCGCCGCGCACCTCCGCGGAGACGCCGTACTGGCGTAGCTCGTCCTTGACCTCCTGCTTGGTCATGCGGATCTGCTTGTTGTGGCGAAGGCGCTGCCAGGTGAGGTCGATGACGCCGATCGCCAGGTAGGCGAAGGCGGCGTGCTGGGCGATGCTCATGGCCTTGCTTCCAAGCACCTTGCCGAGCGCGGCGGGGGAGAGGCCGACCTGCGAGGCCAGATCGCCCATGCTCGGCAGCAGCGCAAGCGCGGCCACTCCCGCGACGGCGCCCACCTTGGTGATGGCCTTGAGCGCCTCGAAGATCGTGTTGGGCCCCAGCAGGTTGCGCATCCCGGAGATCGGGTTGATGCGGCGGAAGTCCGGCGCCAGCGCCTTGGTGGAGGGGTGAAAGCCGACCTGTGCGACGCCCGCCAGGACGCCGGTGGCCACGCAGATGCCGGCGATCGGCCCGACGGTGACGAGCATCGTCTGCAGCACCTCGTGCAGCAGTTCCTCAAGACCCGCCGTCGAGGTGGCCTTGGCGGGGTCGGCGATGCCGGCGAGGATGCGCCGGAAGGATTCGGCGCCGGCATTGGCGATGCCGGGCCCCAGGATGCTGAGGCCAAAGAGCGCCGCGATCATCACAAGCGAGCCGCCGGCGTCAGCGGAGCGCGCGACCTGTCCTTTCTCGCGCGCCTGCTCGCGGCGCTTGGGGGTGGCCTTCTCTGTGCGATCGTGCTGTGCCATTTGCTATGCCACGTGCAGCGCGCCCAAGGCGTCGCCCACGCTGGTTGAGATTTCATTGGACATCCAGCCGGCCACGAAGGGCATCGAGGCGCCCACGATCAACAGCGCCACCACGACCTTCGCGGGGAAGCCCACGGCAAAGACGCTGATCTGCGGCACCACCCGCGAGACCACGCCGAAGGCCACATCGGTGATGAGCAGCGCGATCACCACGGGTGCCGCTACCTCGAGCGTCGCCGCGAATACGCCGGTGAACATGTGCTCGACGCCGCCCACGAGCGATTTGAGCTGGGGCGCCGAGGTCAGGGGGACGATCTGAAAGGTGCGCGCGAGGCCGCGCAGTGTCCAGGCGTCGCCGCCGATCACGAGGAAGATCAGCGTGCCCACGAGGGA
>DATBPO010000221.1:0-6785 GCA_036561265.1 Solirubrobacteraceae bacterium
CCACGCACCTGCTGCACGCCGCACTGCGCGCGCGCCTGGGGGGGCATGTGCGCCAGGCCGGCTCCTACGTGGGACCGGACAAGCTGCGCTTTGACTTCAGCCACTCGCAGGCGATGAGCGCGCAGGAGTTGCGCGCGGTCGAGGACCAGGTCAACGCCTGGATTGCGCAGGGCGATCCGATACGCCCGATCACCACGACGCTCGATGAGGCCAAGCGGCTGGGGGCGATGGCCCTGTTCGGCGAGAAGTACGGCGAGGTGGTGCGCATGGTGCAGGTGGGGGAGGGCGAGTACTCGCGCGAGCTGTGCGGTGGCACACACGTGCACTCGACGGCTGAGATCGGGGCGTTTCGCATCCTCTCGGAGACCTCCAGCGCGGCCAACGTGCGGCGCATAGAGGCGCTCACCGGGGCGGGGGCCGTGGAGCTGTTGCGCGAGCACGACCGCTTCCTGAGCGAGATCGCCGCGACTCTGCGCACGCGACCCGAGGGCGCGCCCGAGGCCGTGCGCGAGCGCGAGGCCGAGCGCAAGCGGCTTGAGAAGGAGCTCAAGAGCGGCGGCGGCTCGGGCGCTGGGGCGGGCGTCGATCTGGATGAGCTGAGCCAGCAGGTCGAGGAGGTGGCTGGAGCTCAGGTGCTCACCGCCGCCCTGAAAGTACCCGACGCCAAGGCATTGCTCGATGTCCTCGATCGCCTTCGTGGCAAACTTCCTGATGCGGCAATCGTGCTTGGTAGCGCCGTAGACGGGCGCGTGCACCTCGTCGCGGGTGTCGCCCCGGCCCTCGTGCAGCGCGGCGTGAAAGCAGGCGCGGTGGTCAAAGCCGCGGCTGAGGTTGCTGGCGGTGGTGGCGGCGGTCGTGACACGGTCGCGCAGGCCGGCGGACGTCACCCGGAGAAGCTGGAGGAGGCCCTGGGGGCGGGGCGCGCGGCGATCGAGGCGGCCCTGACCGACTGATGCGTGTACTGGGCCTCGACTACGGCAGTGCCCGCTGCGGTTGCGCCATCAGCGATCCCACCGGCACTATCGTCACACCCATCGCAACCGTTGCCCGCCCGTCCAGCAAGCGCGGCATGGCGGCACTGAAAGAGCTTGTGGCCACGCGCGAGGTGGAGCGGGTGGTTGTTGGGTTGCCGCTAACCCTGCGCGGAGAGGACAGCGCGCAGACAGCGGAGACGCGTGAGTTCGCACTCCGCCTCTCGCGCGAACTGGCCGTTCCCGTGGACATGCACGATGAGCGCTTCACAACACGCATGGCCCAACGCATGGAGGGCGCAAGCAGTGAGGAGGACTCGCGCGCCGCCGCGCACCTGCTCGAGAGCTGGTTCGCGGACCGTGCGCAGCATTCAGCCTCATCCCGTTAGTCTCCAAGCAACTCGTGTTCGCCCGCAACCGATCGCAGACAGCAAGTGGGCGCACCGCCGAGGAGCGCCAGCGCGACCGCGAAGAACGCGAACGGCGGCGCCAGGGCCAGCCCCCGTTGCCGCAAGCGCCCCCCGTCGAGCAGTCGCCTGTAGTCGAGGAGCCGCCGACGATCGAGATCGAGCCGGCGCCGCCGGTGGTGGTTGCGGAGCCACCTATGAAAGTGCCGGTTGCAAAGAAATCGCGCAACCTACCGGCGCGCCTGGGTGCGCTGCTGGCGCTGGCAGCGGTGGGAGCAGCAATCTGGCTGCTGGCGCAGTCGTTGGGCGGATCGAACTCGCACAAACCGCCGCCGGCGCCGCATGTCGTGAAGGTCACGATCCCCGAGGGCTATACGCGTGCGCACATCGCGGAATTGGCGAAAGATGAAGGGCTGAAGGGCGACTATCTCGCTGCGAGCGTGCACTCGACGCATCTGCACCCGACTCGCTACGGCGCGCCGCACGGCACGCCGAGCCTCGAAGGCTTCCTTTTCCCGGCCACCTACGACCTGTACGCGGGCGCGTCGGTGCGGCGGCTGGTGGACGAGCAGCTGGCGGCCTTCCAGGAAAACTTCGGCGATGCCGAGATCCATCGCGCGCACTCGCTCGGCGTCACCCCCTACCAGCTGCTAACGATCGCCTCGATGATCGAGCGCGAGGCGGAGGTGGAGCGCGACCGGCCGCTAATCGCGGCGGTGATCTATAACCGTCTGCGCCAGGGCACCCCGCTGGCCATCGACGCCACGATCCGCTATGCCCTAAACGACTTCTCGGCGCCGCTCACCGAAGCGCAGCTGCACAATCCCTCGCCGTATAACACGCGCCTGCACCACGGCCTGCCGCCGACGCCGATCAGCAACCCCGGCGTAGCCTCGATCCACGCCGCCGCGCACCCGGCGCACGTCTCGTATCTGTACTACGTGGCGGGCGCCGATGGCTGTGGCGAGCACGTGTTCTCATCGAGCTACGCGCAGTTCGAACACGACGCGGCCGCGTATCGCGAAGCGGTGGCGAAGAATCACGGACGCGTGCCGACCTGCAAAAAGCGATGACCCGACTTGGTGTTCTCGGTTGGCCGGTGGCACACAGCCGCTCGCCTGCTATGCACAACGCAGCGCTCGCAGCTCTCGGTCTGCGCGACTGGCATTACCAGCGCCTGCCGGTGCCGCCGGAGCTGTTTGCTGAGACCACGCGCGCACTTGAGGCGGCTGGCTTCCTAGGCGCCAACGTCACGATCCCGCACAAGGAGGCGGCGCTTGCGCTCGCGGATGAGCCCAGTGATACCTCCAGGGCGATCGGCGCGGCCAACACCCTCACTTTCAAGGATGGGAAGATCCTTGCCGAGAACACAGACGCGCCGGGGTTGATCGAGGCTATGAGCCGAACGTGGGGGTCGGGAGTGCAGGGCCAGAGCGCACTTGTCCTTGGCGCCGGCGGCAGCGCACGCGCGGCGGTATGGGCGCTGATCGAGGCGGGGGCGAGCGAGGTATCGGTGTGGAATCGCACGTCCCAGCGGGCGGTCGAGCTGGCCGGCGAGCTCGGCGCGCGTGCCGTGCCGGCGCCCCTAGCGGCCGACATCCTCGTCAACTGCACCGCCGTGGGCCTACAACGCTCGGCCACAGAAGCGCACGATCCCTTGCAAGGACTGGGCCTTTCCTCCGATCAGGTCGGTGAGTACCCCCATGTTGTCGACCTTGTCTACTCCGACGCGCCCACAACGCTGCTCGCGGCGGCTGAGCAGGCAGGCGTGCGTACGCTCGGCGGCCTTGACATCCTGCTGGCCCAGGGCGCGCTCAGCCTCGAACGCTGGACGGGACTCAAAGCGCCACGCGATGTCATGCGCCGTGCCCTGGAGCAGGCGCCCTAGAGCTCTTCGGTTTCTCGGGTATTCGGCAGGAGGGCGCCGAACATGAGCGAGCAGAGCCCCGACCTGCACGCGATCTTCGGCATCGATGAGGCCCTTGCCGGCGCAGACGCCCCAGGCTCGCCCGCCGGCAACGGCGCGACCGAGCATAGCGTCGGCATCGCCGCGCCCGAAGCTCCGCCCGCCGACGCCCCAACTGCGCCGCAAGACCTGCCCGCTGACAGCGGTGAGCCGCTGCATCGCGGTCTGACCAGGCCCTCGCGCCGCGGCTCCTCTTCGCGCTTTCTCACCGATGTGATCATCGAGATGGGCCTCGTGCCGCGCCCGCGTGTGGAGGAAGCGATCGAGTCCTCACGCTCCACTGGCACCACCCCCGAGCGTGTACTCGTCAACGATGGCGCGCTCACCAACGACGGCCTCGCACGCGCGCTGGCCGAGCGCTACGGCCTCGATCACCTCGACCTCAGTGTCTTCCCGGTGGACATGGGCGCGGCCAACCTCGTGACGACCTCCGCCGCCAAGCGCTACCAGGCGGTGCCGGTGGCGTTTATCGACAAACGCACGCTGCTGGTGGCGATGACCGACCCCTCCAACGTGCTGGCGGTGGATGACATCGCGATCATGACGGGCTACGAGGTGCGTGTGGGCGTCGCCGCGCCCGAGGACATCGCTGCGCTGATCTCGCGCCTGGATCGCCTGGAGGACGTGGTCTCCAATGCGGACACGATCGCCGAGGAGGCCGAAGAGAGCGGCGCGGAAGTCGTTGATCTGCGCGAGACCGCGGATGACGCACCGGTCATTAAGCTCGTCAACCAGATAGTGGGGCAGGCGGTGGAGCTGCACGCTTCGGACATCCACCTGGCCCCTGACGGCAAGGAGGTGCGGGTGCGCTTCCGCGTTGACGGCGTGCTGCAGGATGTCACGACCGTGCCGCGTCGCATGGCTGCGGGCGTGGTCTCGCGCGTGAAGATCATGGCCGAACTGGACATCTCCGAGAAGCGCATCCCCCAGGACGGGCGTGTGGGGCTGACGGTGGATAACCGCCACGTGGACCTGCGCGTCGTGACGCTCCCCAGCGTGCACGGCGAGTCGATCGTGATGCGCATCCTCGACAAGGATTCGGTGGTGATGAAGCTCGAGAAGCTCGGTATGGCCGACACCGAGCGCGAGCGCTTCGAGCGCGCCTTCGGCGAGGCCCACGGCGCGGTGCTCGTCACCGGCCCCACGGGCTCGGGCAAGTCCACCACGCTCTACGCCGCGCTGCTGGCGCTCAATACGCCCGAGAAGAACATAATCACCGTCGAGGACCCGGTGGAGTACCAGGTCGAGGGCATCACGCAGGTGCAGGTCTCGCCCAAGGCCGGCCTGACCTTCGCCACGGGCCTGCGCGCGATGGTGCGCGCGGACCCCGATGTGATCATGGTCGGCGAGATCCGCGACCGCGAGACGGCGCAGATCGCGATCGAGTCTGCCCTCACCGGGCACCTGGTGCTCTCGACGCTGCACACCAACGACGCCCCCTCTGCCATCACGCGCCTGGTGGAGATGGGCATCGAGCCGTTCCTCGTGGCCTCGGCGCTTGACTGTGTGCTGGCGCAGCGCCTGGTGCGCACGCTGTGCTCCAACTGCAAGCAGCGCACGATCGTGCCCGCCGAGGTGATGCGCGAGAACGGCTATAAAGCTCTAGTTGACCTTGAGGCCTATGAGCCGGTCGGCTGCCGGCGCTGCAACGGCTCGGGCTACCGCGGACGCGCGGGGATCTACGAGGTCATGAGCGTGACCTCCGAGGTGCGCTCGCTGGCGCTTGAACGGCGCTCGGCGGATGAGCTACGCGAGGTGGCGATCCGCCAGGGCATGCGCCGCCTGCGCGACGACGGCCTGGAAAAGGTTAGGCAGGGGGTCACCTCGATGGCCGAGATAGCGCGGGTCATCGGCACCAGCTAGGACAGGGGCCGCGACCCCTGCGTGATTTCGCTAAACCCCACAGCCTCATCGCTGCAATTTGCCTCGCAGCACGCGGCCCCCCCTCTCTAAAACGTTTGTCCACTTCCTCTTGACCCACGCGGCGCGGCGGTCCTCCCCGACGATGCCCGGGGGGTGGATATCGATTTCGCAGAGTTGCTCATGGAGGTCGTCACGCGGCGGGCCTCGGACCTGCATCTGAGCGCAGGCCAGCACCCCACGATCCGCGTGCGCGGGCGCCTGAGCCAGCTCGAGGACTACCCCAAGCTCTCGGGCACGGATACGCGCGAGATCGTGTATTCGATTCTGACCGGCGATCAGCGCCAGCGCCTTGAGACCAACTGGCAGCTGGACTTCGCCTACTCGGTGCCTGGCCATGCGCGCTTTCGCGTCAACGCCTACTACCAGCGCGGCGCGATCGGCGCGGCCTTCCGCCTGATCCCTGTCGATCTCAGCTCGATCGATGCGCTGGGCCTGCCGCCGGCGGTGCACGACTTCACGCGTCGCCCGCGCGGCTTCGTGCTTGTCACCGGCCCTACGGGCTCGGGCAAGTCAACCTCGCTGGCCGCGATGATCGATGAGATCAACACCACGCGCGAGGAGCACATCATGACGATCGAGGACCCGATCGAGTTCCTGCACGGCCACAAGAAGTGCCTCGTCAATCAGCGCGAGCTGGGCAGCGACGCGCAGAGCTTCGGCGACGCGCTGAAGGCTGCGCTGCGCCAGGACCCCGACGTGATTCTCGTGGGCGAGATGCGCGACCTGGAGACGATCTCCACCGCGCTGACCGCCGCGGAGACCGGGCACCTGGTGTTCGCCACGCTGCACACGCAGGACACGGCGCAGACGATCGACCGCATCATCGACGTGTTCCCCTCCCACCAGCAGGGCCAGGTGCGGGTGCAGCTGTCGGTCGCGCTGCAGGGCATCATGACCCAGCAACTGATCCCCACCGCCGACGGCTCCGGACGCGCGGTGGCGTGCGAGGTGCTCGTGCCCAATCCCGCGATTCGCAACCTGATCCGCGAGGGCAAGACACATCAGATCTACTCCGTTCTGCAGACGGGCAGCGCACAGGGCATGCAGACGATGGATGCCTCGCTGGCGATGCTCATCCGCCACGGCAAGATCACCCAGAAGATGGCCGAGTCGCGCTCCTCCACGCCCGAGGAGCTCAGACGCCTGATGGGCGCCTCCACGTTGGCGGCCGCGTAGGGCGATGGCTGCGATGCCCACGGGAGACCTCAAGCGATGAGCACGTACGTCTTCAAGGCCATGGACGTCGCCGGCGTCAAGGCGAAGGGCGAAGTCGAAGCCGAATCCAAGCAGGCCGTCGCCGACCAGCTCAAGGCGCGCGGCATGATCGTGCTGGAGATCGCCGACAAGCACGCTTCGCGCGAGATCGAGCTGGCGTTTATGCAGCGCGTGAAGGCGCAGGACCTCGCGGTCTTCTCGCGCCAGCTGGCCACGATGATCACCTCCGGCATGAGCATCCTGCGCTCGCTGTATGTGCTGGAGGAGCAGACGGAGAGCAAGTTCCTCAAGGACACGATCGTG
>DATBPO010000222.1:0-4682 GCA_036561265.1 Solirubrobacteraceae bacterium
TTTGAATGCTTTTGATGACCAATGCTCCTACCCGCTTCCCAGTAAACGCGCGCATCATAGGACCTTGAGCTCGTCCGCGTGAAGCGGTAGATTAGATACAACAAGCCATACCTCAACCGGAGGAACCCCTCTATGGCCAACCACCTGACCCCCACGGAACTCGCGCGCGAGTCCGGACTCGGACGCAGGGACGTGCTCCGCAAGTGCCTCGAAAACGGGGTGCCGATCTTCAAGGGGCGCATCGACAAGAACCTCTTCCTAGCCAGCATCAAGACGACAGCGACAGGCCAGCGCCGGCACCTCGCGGCTTAGCGCCAAAACAGACATAGCGGCTCGCCTCCACAGAGGCCCCGAGGGCCTATCCTTTGCGTGGAGAGGTTCCACCAGCCCTAACGAGCTTTTACGAGGAGAGTCCAGTCATGCAGGCAAGCACCGCGCCGGCCACCGCCGGCGCAACGCGCACGATCGCGGATGTCATTCCGCATGCCGTCGCCGAGCACCCCGACACCCCGGCGGTGCGCTTCAAGCAGGATGGCGAGTGGCACGACGTGAGCTACACGGAGCTCGGCGAGATCGTGCAGGAGATCGCGCTGGGCCTGATGGACGTGGGCATCGAGAAGGGCGAGCGCGTGTGCATCCTCGCCAACACGCGCCCGGAGTGGTCCTACGCGGACATGGCCCTCACGGAGACGGGCGCCGTGGTGGTCCCCATCTACCAGACGAACTCCCCCGAGGAGTGCGCGTGGGTGCTCTCGGACTCGGGCGCGTGCGCGATCGTGTGCGAGGACGAGCAGCAGCTGGCGAAGGTCGCCGCGGTACGCGATCAGCTGCCACAGCTGCGCACGGTGATAGTCATGGACGCACCCGGGAGCAAGGGGAAGGGAGAGGAGGGGGTGGGGGCCGGTGACCC
Source organism: Solirubrobacteraceae bacterium (assembly GCA_036561265.1). GTDB lineage: Bacteria > Actinomycetota > Thermoleophilia > Solirubrobacterales > Solirubrobacteraceae > Palsa-744. The sequence continues at coordinate 911 of DATBPO010000222.1, forward strand.
CGCGGCGGGCGCGGCCGATGAGAACGTGGCCTCTCTATCCGCGATCCCCTTGGCTGAGGTGCGCGAGCGCGGCCGCCGGCGCTCCGCGGAGGAGCTCGATGCCCGCCGCGCGAGCATCACCCCCAGCGACCCCTACACCTTCATCTACACCTCGGGTACGACGGGACCACCGAAGGGCTGCGTGCTGACGCACGGCAACTACCGGGCGATCATGGACATGGTCGGCGAGGTGGGGCAGATCGAAGGCGATGAGGTCATCTACCTGTACCTGCCCTTGGCGCACGCGTATGCGCTGCTGATTCAGCTGGCGGCGTTTGACCTGGGCACGACCATCGCGTACTTCGGCGGCGATACGAAGCAGATCGTGGCCGAGCTGATGGAGGTCAAGCCCACCTACCTGCCCTCGGTGCCGCGGGTGTTCGAAAAGGTCTACACGATCGCGCACGGGGCGATCGAGGCGCAGCCGCCACAGGAACGCGCGCAGACGGAGGCCGCGATCAAGCTGGGCAGCAGAGTGCGCGACATGCTGGCGCGCGGCGAAGAGATCCCGCAGGAGCTCAAGGGCCCCTTCGAAGAGGCCGAGGAGAAGCTGTTCAAAAACGTGCGAGCCGTGTTTGGCGGCAACGTGCGCCGGGCGACGAGCGGCGCAGCACCGATCGCGCGGGAGATCCTCGAGTTCTTCTGGGCCGCGGGGGTGCCGGTGCTGGAGGGCTATGGCATGACGGAGACCGCCACGGCGGCGACGATCTCGACGATTGAGAACCACAAGTTCGGCACGGTGGGGCGCCCCTTCCCGGGGGTGGAGCTGAAGATCGCCGAGGACGGCGAGGTGCTGATCAAGGGGCCCAACATCTTCCAGGGCTACCATCACAACGCCGACGCGAGCTTCGGCGCCGTCACCGACGGCTGGCTGCACACGGGCGACTTGGGCTCGATCGACGAGGACGGCTATCTCTCGATCACGGGCCGCAAGAAGGACATCATCATCACCGCCGGCGGCAAGAACCTGACGCCGGCGAATATCGAGAACGACCTGCGCCAGTGCCGCTGGATCTCGCAGGCGGTGATGCAGGGCGACAAGCGGCCCTACCCCGTCATCCTGATCACGTTGGACGCGGAGGAGATCGCGCCGTGGGCGCGCGAGCGCGAGTTGCCCGAGGACATCGCGCTGCTCTGCAAGGAGTCGGCCGTGCAGGAGATGATCGAGACTGAGGTGGAGCGCGTGAACTCCCACTACGCGCAGGTCGAGCAGGTCAAGCGCTTTGCGATCCTCGACTGCGATCTCTCGCAGGAGACGGGCGAGCTGACGCCGACGCTGAAGGTCAAGCGCAACGTGGTCTCCGAGAAGTTCGCGGCGGTGATCGACTCGCTCTATGCTGGGTAGCGATGGTTCGAGTCGAAGCGAACGGTCATCGACTGGCTCTATGCTGGTTAGCGATAGTTCGAGTCGAAGCGTATACGGGCGATGCCAGCGCACGCGCTAGCGTGTAGTTGGAGCGGGCGAGAGTGGGCAAAAATGCAGAGCGATCCAAGCGATAACGGCGGCCTTTTTGTAGGGCGGCGTCCTGGCACGGCGCCAGTTCGCTTTCGCAGCCTGCCCGAGCGCGGCAGCGCCAAGCGCCAGCGCATCGACGGCTTCATCGCCGCGAGCATGCAGGCGGCGATCGTGCTGATAAGCCTGCTCTGCTGGGGTCCGATTCCGGTCGCGTGCCTGTGGGTGGGCTCGCAGGTGAACTACCTCACGGGTAGCATCAGCCTGGGCATCCTGGGCTCGGTTTTCGCGCTGAGCCTATTGCTGTTCGGCGCGCTCAGCATCATGCGCCGCCTTGATGGAGCGTGGATCCTGGTGCGCCGCGCGGCGGGCCACGACCAGCGCGGGGGCACACTGGGACGGGTGTTCGCGATCACCGCCGTCATCTGTGGCGTGGCCTTTGGCTTCTGGTGGGTCATCATCCACGGCCCTGTGAGCCAGAACGCATTCCAGACGGGCCCCTAGCGCAAGGAGCTCTGGCCATGAGCCTGCTCGACTACTACCGCCAGTTCGAAGCCCTCAAGGAGGAGGAGATCAACAGCGGCCTGCGCGAGGAAGCCGCGGAGCGCCGACGCAAGGCGCTGACGCGCGTTGTGACGCTGGACCTCTCGCAGACGACGTGGCCCGAGTTGCCCCACCCGAACGTGGTCAACGCGATCACGTTCACGGCGCGCGCGGGCCTGCACCGCTACCCGCACATGCTGAGCTCGGCGCTGCGCAAAGAGCTAGCGGAGCGCCACGGCGTCCCATCCGAGCGCCTAATCGTGGGCAACGGCGCGGCGCAGCTGCTGAGCGCGGCGACGCGCGCGCTGATCGAGCCGGGGCAGGTGCTGCTGACGACTTGGCCCTCCTATCCGCTGTTCCCGATCATGGCGCGCCGCGCGCACGGTCAGGCGGTGCCGGTGAAGGGCGGCGTGAGCGAGTTGCTGGCGGCGGTGCCCAAGCACGATACGCGCGTGGTGGCGCTGGCCTCGCCCAACGACCCCACCGGCGAGCTGCTGCCGGTCGAGGAGGTGGGGCGCCTGCTCGCCGGCCTGCCCGATGGCGTGGGCGTGCTGCTGGATGAGTGCCTGATCGAGTTCGCCGACGCCCAGCCGACCGCGGCCTCACTGGCGCTGCTGGAGGAGCACCCCCACCTGATCGTGTTTCGCAGCTTCTCCAAGGCCCGCGGCCTGGCGGGCCTGCGCGTGGGCTACGCGATCGGCGGCCCCGGCTCCGAGGACCTGCTCACCGAGCTCGAACCCGACCTCGGCGTGAGCGAGGTCGCTCAGGCGGGAGCGCTTGAAGAGTTGCGCAGCGGCGAGGCAATGATGGCCCGCCGCGTGCGCGGCGTCTGCGAGGAGCGTGCGTATCTGACGCAGGAGCTGCGCAAGCGCCACTTCGAGATCAGTGACAGCCAGGCCAACTTCCTGTGGGTAGCCCACCCCACGCTCGACGGCGGCGAGCTCTCCGCCCGCCTGGCCCGCACCGGTGTTCTCATCGCCGCCGGCGCCGCCCTGGGCGAGCCACGCCACGTGCGCATCAGCCTGCGCAACCGCGCCGCCTCGGATCGCCTGCTGGACGCGCTGGATAAGGCCGGCGTGTGAGACATCCGGATGGATGACGATGCTGTGGGCGATGGCGGGCAAGCCACCCACAGACGAGACGACCGACACAAGCGGCGCTCAGGTTGTCCTCAACGATGAGCTCTGGCATGACAAGATCGTGCGGGACCTTCCCGAGATCGCCGCATATCGAGGCGATGTCCTGCGAGCCGTGTCCGCACCCGATCACGTTGCACCTGATCCAACCTTCGGGCAACGCATCCGCTATTACGCGCGTGGCGTTGGCCCAAGCCGATGGCTGTTGGTCGTCGTAAGCTATGAGCAGACGCCTGCACGAATCGTCTCTGCGTTTGCCAACCGGAAGGACCCAAGATCATGGAGCGGGTAAACATCACGATCGGGCCACTGAGCTTCGACCATGCTGACTACGACGCTGAGAACGATGTGCTCTATCTGCATGTCGGCGAGCCGCAACTGGGAGAGGGCGAGGAGACACCTGAGGGGCATGTGCTCCGCTATGCGCCAGGCACAAACCAGGTCGTCGGCCTCACGGTGCCAGGTGCTCGACGCATCCTGCAGCGCGACGGACGTCTAGCGATCACGGTCCCCGAGACGGTTGAGAAGACTGCTGAGGATCTCGCACCGGCACTCGCTGCCATCTGACCGGTCTGGTCGGTCAGGCCCGCGCCAGGACAAG
>DATBPO010000223.1:0-1543 GCA_036561265.1 Solirubrobacteraceae bacterium
CCACCCTGCGAGGGCGGCAGGCCGCTGATCTGGATGTTCTCATCGCCCACCCAGCCGAGGCTGCGTAGGACCGGCAGCGCCTGCGTGTACTGGGAGTTGTAGCCGTTGTCGAAGCTCAACACGATCGGCTTGCCCGCCCCCAGCGGCGCGCCCGTGCGCCAGTATGCCGCCAGCTGATCGAGCGTCACCGCGTGCCAGCCGGCGGCCTTCAACGCCTGCATCTGCGCCGCGAATTCGCTCGGCGTCACATACAGCCCCGGAAACGGAGCGCCCGCCGGCGGCGCCGCGATCACGTGATACATCAGGATCGGCACCGCGTCCGTCCCCGGATGGCCCCCACGCCCCCCACCATCGGGAGCGCCCGGGTCTCTCATCGTCGCCGTCGCAGGTCCGCCGTCGCCCCTGCTCGGCGCAGTGGAGCGTGCGCCATCGCTGTTCTGCGCAGAGCCTCCGCAGGAGCTTGCCATCACGGCGAGGACAGCGCCCGCGATCACCGCCATCGAGGCTCGGCAGACCCTGCTTGCATCCCACTCCGCGCGCCAACGCACGAGCAGATGCTAGACACCGCCTGGGCGGACGGCGGCGTATGGTGTGCGCATGTGCATTGGATGCGCGATGGCGGCGGCCTCGGCGGCCACCGGTTTCAGGACCTGGCTACAGACGCATCATCTCGGCTGGCTCACCCCGCGCCGACTGAAGGCGATGACACTCGCCGCAATCTGCGCAGCGATCCTCGTATCGAGCACCGCTCTCACGGGCTCCTCGACACCCACCGCGGCCGGCATGCGGACGGGTGGCGAGCCTGCGCCTGGCGAAGCTAGATAAGAACGAGACTCAGTCTTATGATAGTTTTGCCCCGATGCCGCTCCGATCTCAACGACGTCCCCTCAATCGTGCGGGTGGAGCGCGGGGACAGGCAGCAATGCGATCTCAACGACGCCCCCTCAATCGTGCGCGCGCCGCGCGGGGACAGGCAGCAATGTGCGGCCAAGCAGCGCTGGTCCTGGCCGCCTCGGTGCTAGCCATCTCCACAGTCGGCTGCAGCTCGGCAGGCACCGCCGCCAGGAGCTCGGGCGGGCTGCATGTGGTCGCGGCCGAGAACTTCTGGGGCAGCATCGCCGCGCAACTCGGCGGCCGGCGCGTGCAGGTGCACAGCATCATCACCAACCCCAGCACCGACCCCCACAGCTACGAGCCCACGCCCCAGGACGCGCGCACCGTGGCCGGCGCACAGCTGGCGATCCTCAACGGCATCGGCTACGACGAATGGGCGCCCAGGCTGCTCAGCGCAAGTCCCGCGGGGGGAAGGGTGGTGCTCAACGTCGGCGACGTCCTGGGACTGCACCTGGGCGATAACCCCCACCAGTGGTACTCGCCAAGCGCGGTCCACAGGGTCATCGCCGCCATCGTTACCGACTACGACCGCCTGGCACCCGCCGACTCCGCCTACTTTGCCCGGCAGCAGCGGGGCTTCGAAGCCGCCGGCCTGGCGCGCTATGACCGCCTGCGCGCCGAAATCCGCGCCCGCTATGCAGGCGTGCCC
>DATBPO010000224.1:0-14307 GCA_036561265.1 Solirubrobacteraceae bacterium
ATCCGGCTGGTGCTTGAAAACGGCATCCGCGAGATCGTCGGGGATGTGCGCAACTCGCTTGATTTCCACCGCTCCCAGGACGGCGGCGGCGACGTCTCAAGCGTCGTGCTCAGCGGCCCCGCGCTTGAGATCCCCGGCTTCGCAGAGATGCTCGAGGCCGACCTTGGCCTCAGCCTGCGTCGCCAGACGGTCAGCCTCTCTGACGCCGGTGACCTTGGTGGTCTCTCGCCGCACCACCTCACGATCGCGGCCGGCCTGGCCGCCGAGGAAGTGCACTCGTGAAGGCCGTAAACCTCATCCCCTCCGAGCAGCGCTCCGGGGGAGGACCCGCCGCGGGCCAGTCCGAGGGCGCCGCCTTCATGGTGCTGGGCCTGCTCGCGGGCCTCGCGGTGCTCGCGGGGCTCTACGGCATCGCCCGTCACGAGGTCTCAAGCCGCACCGCAAAGGTGGCGAGCGTCAACGCCCAGGCGCAGGTCACGAAGGCACGCGCCGAAGCGCTCGCCCCCTACACCAGCTTCAAGGCCATGTACGAACAGCGCCTCAGCGCCGTCACCGTGCTGGTCAACACGCGCTTTGACTGGGCCCACGCCTTCCACGAGCTCGGCCGCGTGCTGCCCGCCGACGCCTCGCTGACCTCCGTCAAGGGCACGATCGGCGCCGCTGCCGGCGCTACGGGCGCGCCCGCAACTCCCGCGCCCCCGGCCGCTGGAAGCGCAGGTGCCGGCAAGAGCGCCGCGGGCACCTCTACCGCTGCGAGCGCCTCCACCGCCGTCACCTCCGCCACCCCCCCCGGCAGCGTCCCCACCTTCATTCTCGCCGGCTGCGCCACGAGCCAGGCCGAGGTCGCCCAGACCATTCAGCGCCTGCGCCTGATCGACGGCGTCGGCGTGGTGACGCTGCAGAGCTCCACCAAGTCAAGCTCCGGCGGCAGTGCTGGCTCCGGCGGTAGCGGCGGCTGTCCCCCGCACGACCCGGCCTTTGCCATGACGGTGACCTTCGCGGCGCTGCCCACGCCGGCGCCTTCAAGCTCAGCCCCCTCCGGCTCCGCCGCCTCGACGGCAGCGACCACTCCCACCGGCGCCGCATCGACCCCTTCGACCACACCCGCGGCAAATACGGGAGGCTCACAATGACCACCCGCGACCGGCTTGTGCTGATGGCTTTCGTGGTGCTCGGCGTGCTCGCCGCCGGCTGGATGCTAGGCGTCTCCCCTGAGCGCGAAAAGGCCGCCAAGCTCGACACCGAAGTAAGCACCGCGCAGGCCACGCTCGCCACCGCGCAGAGCCAACTGGCCGAAGCGCAGGGCGCGCAGTCGCAGTACTCCACCGCCTACGCCTCCGTGGTGAAGCTCGGCAAGGCCGTGCCCGCCGATGAAGAGGTGCCCTCGCTGGTGTACGAGCTCGACCACGTCACGCACCAGAAGGACGTCGAATTCAACTCCATCACCACGGGCACGAGCGGCTCCTCCTCAAGCCCCAGCGCCACCGCGAGCTCCACCGCGCTCGGCGCGGCCGCCAGCGGCGGCTTCACGCAGATGCCCTTCACCTTCGTCTTCCGCGGCACCTTCGCCGACCTCTACAACCTGCTGCACCAGGTCGACAACTTCACGCTGCACACGACCTCGGGCGTGCTCGTCACGGGGCGTCTGCTGACGATCCAGAGCGCCAGTCTGGAACGCAAGCAGGAAGGCTCAAGCGAAAACGAAGCGCCCAGCACGGGATCGAGCTCGACCAAGAGCTCCTCTGGCAAGGAAGAAGACGAGCTCACCGGCACGATCACGGCGACTGCCTACGTGCTGCCCCCCGGCCAGGGTCTGACCGGTGGCGCCACCTCCTCGGGTCCCGCCGGCACGAGCTCCACCCCCGCTTCGAGCTCCTCGTCCTCGTCCTCCTCGCCCACAGCCCCTGCACTCGTAAAGGTGACGCCATGAGTGGCCTGCTTGCATCGTTGAAGACCGACCTGCTCGGCCGGCGCCTGCTGCCGCTGGTGGTGCTCCTCGGCGTGGCACTGGCCGGTGCTGTCGCCTACGCCGTGGTTGGCTCAGGCGGCTCGGGCTCCACAACGCCCGTGGCCTCGCTGGGCCCGGCGGCGCCCACACCTGCACCCTCGCTGGCTAGCCCCGCTCCCGCCAACCCCAACGTGGCGGTGTCCGAGACGACCAGCGGCGTGCACTATCAGCGCGGCGGCGCTACGCGCGATCCCTTTGTGAAGCTGCCCGAACCGAAGAAGGCTTCCACGACGCCTGCCAGCTCAAGCGGAGCGAGTTCCAAGGGTTCGCAGACCGCTAGCAGCGGCGCGGGCTCAAGCTCTGGCGGGAGCGGCGGCACCAAGCCGACCGGCCCCACCAATCCAAACCCTGAAAAGCCCAAGAAGAAGGTGCTGCAGCGGACCTTCCAGGTCGCCGTGCTGTTCGGGCTCGCACCCCCACCGGGGCAGAATCCGCAGCTGGTCTCCTACGAGAACCTCAAGCGCCTCACGCCGCTGCCCGACAAGGAACACGCGCAGCTCGTCTACTCGGGTGTGAGCGCAAGCGGTCAGGGCGCGATCTTCACCCTGCTGCACGAGGCGATCGTCAAGGGCGGGGGCATCTGTCTGCCCAGCGCCACGCAGTGCGAAATGCTCGACATGCCGGTCGGCAAGACCGAGGAACTGCAGTACGTCGGCAGCGAAGGGCAGGCCGTCACCTACCTGCTGCAGGTCGTCAGCATCGTCAAGCACGAAACGACCTTCACGCCGCTGGCCGCGCGGGTGAATAGATTAGGAGCCCATGGCGCTTCGCTTGATAACGGCCGGCGAGTCACACGGCCCCGGCCTCACGTGCATCGTCGAGGGCTTGCCCGCAGGGCTCGCGCTGAGCTCGGAGCTGCTCGACGCTGACATGGCGCGCCGCCAGCTCGGCCACGGCCGCGGCGGGCGCATGAAGATCGAGAAGGACGCCTCCGAGGTGACCGCCGGTGTGCGCCACGGTCGCACGCTCGGGGGGCCGATTGCGCTGCGCGTCGCCAACCGCGACTACGCCAACTGGGAGGAGCGCATGAATCCCTGGCCGGTGGATGAGGAGATCCCCGAGGTGCACCTGCCGCGCCCCGGTCACGCCGACCTCGTGGGCACCTGGAAGTACAAGCAGAGCGACGTGCGCAACATCCTCGAGCGCGCCTCCGCGCGCGAGACCGCGGCGCGCGTGGCGGGCGGGGCGCTGGCCAAGGCATTCCTGCGCGCCCTCGGTGTCGAGGTCCATTCGCACGTCGTGCAGATCGCCTCCGTGCACGCGCCCGCGCGCGGCTCAGGGCAGGCGGGTGCCGAGCGGGCGCTCACCGTGGAGGACTTCGCCGCCGTCGACAGCTCGCCCGTGCGCTGCCTCGATGCCGATGCCAGCCGCGCGATGGTCGCCGAGATCGACCGTCTGCGCAAGGCCAATGAGTCCCTGGGGGGCGTCTTTGAGGTGCAGGTCTTCGGCGTCACGCCGGGCCTCGGCTCGCACGTCTCCTGGGAGGAGCGCCTGGATGGGCGTCTCGCGCAGGCCATCCTCTCGATCCAGGCCATGAAGGGGGTCTCCATCGGCGACGCCTTCGCCGTTGCCGGCGCCCCCGGCTCCGAGGCCCACGATGAGATCTTCTACGACCCGGTGCGCGGCTACTACCGCGAGACCAACCGCGCCGGGGGCCTTGAGGGCGGCATGACCAACGGCGAGCCTCTGATCGTGCGCGGCGCCATGAAGCCGCTGCCCACCCTCACCAAGCCCCTGCGCTCCGTGGACATCGCCACCCACGAGCCCGCCGAGGCGCTGCGCGAGCGCACCGACTCCTGCACCGTCCCAGCCGCCGGCGTCGTCGGCGAGGCCATGGTCGCCTTCGTGCTCGCCGACGCCTACCGCACCAAGTTCGGCGGCGATCACATCGATGACGTGCAGGCCGCGCTCCGCGCCTACGAGGAGCGCATCGGGTGGCGCCGCTAGAGGGTGGCGCAGCCGGCCGCAGGCCGGTAAGCCGGGCCCCTCGCCCATCCCGGTCAGACCACGCAGTGGTCTTCATCGGCTTCATGGGAGCCGGCAAGTCGCGCGCCGCCGCTGAGGTGGCCGCTGCGCTGGGTGTGCCGGCGCTCGACAGCGACAGGCTGCTCGAAGAGCGCATGGGGTATTCCATCGCCGAGGAGTTCGAGCGCGCCGGCGAGGCCGCCTTTAGGCAGCAGGAGGAGGAGATCGTCGCGCAGCTGCTGGCCGACGCCGGCGAGGACACCGTGATCGCTCTGGGCGGCGGTAGCGTCCTCTCTGAGCGCGTGCGCTCGGCGCTGCAAGGGCATCTGACAATCCTGCTCGATGTTGATCTGGATACCGCCTGGGAGCGCGCCCAGGGTAAGGAGCGTCCGCTGGCCCGCGATCGCGATGCGTTTGCAGCGCTGTATGGCGAGCGCCGCGGGCTGTATGAGGGTCTGGCCGACGCAATCGTGCCCTCAGCCGACGCTGCAGTGCGTGCCCTTGGCGCGCTGCGTTCGCTGGCCAGCGCTCCGCAAGGCACGCGCCTGCTGTGGGCCAGCGCCGCTTCCGGCGACTACCCGGTGCTCGTCGGTGCCGGCCTGTTGGCGGATCGCGGCTGGTCAGAGGAGCTGTGGCCGCTGGACCGTTCTCGCTCGCGTGGCTTCTGTGTGAGCGACGCGAATGTCGCCGCGCTGTACACCCCACCGCCGGGCACGATGCAGGCAGTGGTGGAGATCCAGCCGGGCGAGCAGCACAAGACGCTGGCAAGCGCTGAAGCGGTGTGGCGGGCGCTGGTCGAGGGCGGCATGACGCGCGCCGATCACATCGTGGCGCTGGGCGGTGGCGTGGTGGGGGACCTGGCCGGCTTCTGCGCCGCCACCTACCAGCGCGGCGTGCCGGTGGTGCAGGTGCCCACAACGCTCGTCGCGCAGGTCGACTCAGCGTATGGCGGCAAGACCGGGGTGGATCTGCCGCAGGCCAAGAACTACATCGGCGCCTACCACCAGCCCGCGGGCGTGCTGGTCGATCCACACGTCCTGGACACGCTGTCCCCGGCGGAGTTCGCGGCCGGCTGGGTAGAGGTGCTGAAGACCGCCCTCATCGCCGGCGGCGAGCTGTGGCAGAGGGTCGCCGCGGATGAGCCCGTGGATGAGCGTACGATCCTCGCCTGCGCGCGCACGAAGCTCGCGGTGGTGGCCGAGGACGAGCGCGATGGCGGGCGCCGGCAGGTGCTCAACCTGGGGCACACCGTGGGCCATGCGATTGAGACCGCGACGGGCTACGCGCGCTACCGCCACGGCGAGGCCGTCGGCCTGGGGCTGCTCGCGGCGCTGCGCCTCTCCGGCCAGGATGCGCTGCGCGAGCAGGTGCGCGAACTGCTCCTCGCCCATGGGCTGCCCGTGCACCTGGGGGGAGCCGATATCGAGCAGGTGCTGGCGATGACCGCGCGCGATAAGAAGCGCCTGGGTACAGAAGCGAGCGTGCCGTTCGTGCTCGTGCATGAGCCGGGGGATGTGCGCACAGGCTGCGAGGTGGCACAGGACGAGCTGCGCGGCGCCGTGGCAGAGTTGGTGTCCTGATGGCCGGCGCCTACCGCATAGAGGTCATGCACGGGGTCAACCTGAACATGCTGGGCCGGCGCGACCCGGCGCAGTACGGCACGCTCACGCTGATGCAGCTGGAGCAGCACATCTCCGAGTACGCAGCGGAGCTCGACCTCGAAGTGCGCTTCCTGCAGACGAATGCCGAGTCGGAGTTCGTCGAGCACCTGCAGGGCCTCGCCGAGCTGGCCGATGGCATCGTGCTCAACCCGGGCGCCTGGACGCACTACTCGTGGGCGATCCGCGATGCGCTTGAGATCGCCGCACTGCCCGCGGTCGAGGTGCACCTGTCCAATGTCAAGGCGCGCGAGGAGTGGCGCCGGTTCTCGGTCGTGGAGGAGCTATGCGTGGCCAGCATCTGCGGCAAGGGCGCCGAGGGCTACAGGGAGGCGCTTGAAGTGCTGCGCGGCACGCTCCAGGAGAGGACTGCGTGAGCGCGTCTGGAGTGCCCGCCGTCGACGGCGGGATTGCCGCCGAGGGTGCGGAGAATCTCGCGGGCGCGGTCCGCGTGCGCGCCGGGCGCCTGGCCGCATGTCTGCGCGAGCGCGAGGTCGATCTGCTGCTCGTGAGCGCGCCCCTGGATGTGCGCTACCTGACAGGCTTTACGGGGTCAAGCGGTCTTGCGCTGCTCGCCGCGGAGGAGGGCGCGGGGCAGCGATTCTTCACCGACTTCCGCTACGAGATGCAGTCGGCCGAGCAGGTGCCGGCCCCCTTCGCGCGCGAGGTCGTGGCGGTCGACCTGCTGGAGGGCGCGCTGGGCGCGGTGAAGCCGCGCACGCGGGATTCCGGACCACGCGGAAAGCTCGGCTTTGACGACTCCAGCACCACCGTCAAACAGCACGCCCGCCTGCGCGAGCTGCTCCCGAGCGGCTGGGAGCTGGTGGCGTGCGGCGGCCTGGTATCGAGCTTGCGCGAGGTCAAGGACGAGGGCGAGCTGGCGCGCATCCGCGCGGCCGCAGAGCTGGCCGATGCTGCGCTGGGCGAAGTACTCGAACAGGGCCTCGTGGGACGCAGCGAGCGCGACGTGGCGATCGAGCTCGAGCTGTGCATGCGCCGCCTCGGCGCCGAGGCCCCGAGCTTCCCCTCGATCGTCGCCGCCGGAGCGCACTCCGCGCTGCCGCACGCCGAGCCACGCGACGTGGCGATACCGCGCTCAACGCTCCTGACGATCGACTGGGGCGCACAGCTCGACGGCTACTGCTCTGATTGCACCCGCACCTACGCCACTGGCACCCTCGGCGAGGAAGCGCGGGCGGTATACGAGCTCGTCCTGCGCGCCCAGGAAGCGGCGCTTGAGGCCGTGCGCCCCGGCCCCTCGGGGCGCGAGATCGACGCCGTGGCGCGCGAGATCATCGCGGCCGCCGGTCACGGCGAGCACTTCGGCCACGGCCTCGGTCACGGCGTCGGCCTGGAGGTTCACGAGGCCCCCCGCCTCTCCCGCACCGCCGGTGATGAGCCGCTGCGCGCCGGCAACGTCGTCACCATCGAGCCCGGCGTCTACCTGCCCGGCCGCTTCGGCGTGCGCATCGAGGACCTCGTGATCGTCGGCGAGCGCGGGGGGGAGGCGCTCAGCGTGCTGTCGAAGGAGTTGACCGAGGTCTCGTGACCCTCTGAGCTAGGTCTCATTGTCGTGAGCGGGCGCTCAAATGGGCGCTCAGCAACGCACTCAGCCGCTACGGCAGTCATAGAGTGCTGTGGGGGCGCTGCTTGCGGCGGATTCGGCGGGTGGGGTGCAGTGACTGTGGATCCAGGCGATACGTGGGTCTTCGCTGGCGTTGGGGACGAGGAAGGCGCGGACTTCGCCTGCGGCGATGCGGCGCTGCAGATCGGTCAGCGGCGGGGAGGGGATGCCACCCTGGAAGCCGCCAATCGGGAGCACCTCCCTGCCGCTGGCGAGGATGAAGGGGGCGGCGAGAATGGAGGAGTCCGTGGCCAGCGCGATGGGTGTGCCGTAGGTCGATGAGAGCTGTTCCATCACCTGCTTGTCGAGCCTGCGCGTGCGCTGGGCCGAGGCGCGCGAGATGGTGGCCCCAGCGGGCTCATACGGCGCCGCGAAGGGGCCGAGGCCGCGTGTGACGATAAGCAATGAGGCGACGGCGGGCAGCAGCAGCACGCAGACCACGGCGACGAGGACGGCGCGCCCTGCCAGCGGGACCTCAGGACTCTCCTGTCTGCGCGCGCCGCGCCTAGTGAGCAGTGTCAGAGCGGCGAGCGCGCCGGCCACGATTGCGAGCGGCACGAGCCATCCCGGGACGCCGGTTCCGCCGTGGAGCAGATAGATGCCGTAGCCGATCGAGCAGAGCACAGCGGCGGCAAGTCCGTATCTGGCGGCGGGTGCGCTGCGGTTGGCCCAGGCCAGCGCGAGGCCGACGCCGCACAGCGCGCCCGTGGCAGGCGAGAGGGCGGCGACGTAGTAGGAGTTGGGGTAGCCGCCGGCGCTGAAGAAGGCAGCGAGGATCAAGAGCCAGGCGCCCCACAGGACCACGCAGGCGCGCAGCGGATCGCGCCGGCCGGCGCGGCGGCGCGTGTAGAGGACGCTGAGCGCGGCGATGAGGGCCGCGGGCAGCAGCCAGCCGTCGTCGCGCCCGAAGACGCCGCTGAGCAGCCGTCCCGGGCCGGCCTTGGAGCGATGGGTCGGCGCGGAGCTTGCTTCGGAGAGGTGCACGAGGAAGGCGGCGGGATGCCCGGCGCCGGCAAAGACGTTGCTGCCGCCCAGTCGGGCGGTGCCGTTGTACTGGAAGGTCTGGCTGAAGACGGAGTTGTTCTGCGTGCCGTCGACGTAGGGCCGGTCGTGGGCGGGTACGAGCGAGACGACGGTCATCCAGCTGAGCGAGACGGCGAGTGTCATGAGGCCGGCCAGAGCGAGGTGGGCGAGGCGGGTGCGTGAAGGTGCGGGCGCCGCCAGCAGATAGGCGCCGGCGAGTGCGGGCAGCACCAGCCAGGCCACGGCCATCTTGGTCTGGAAGGCGAGCCCCACCCAGACGCCGGCGAGCAGCAACGTGCGTAGACGACCGCTCAAGAGCGCCGCAGAAGTGGCGTCGGCGGCGAGCACGAGCAGCAGGATCAAGAGCGAATCGGCGACGTTGCCACGGTTCAGCGCGACGGTCACGGGGCTCACGGCGAGCACGGCGGCGGCGGTGATGCCGGCCAGGGGGCCTGCGAGCCGGCGCACGGCGCGGAAGAGGACGAGCACGGTAAGCACGCCCTCGATCACCTGCGGCAGCACCACGGCCCACACGTGAAAGCCGACGATGCGCATGAGCAGCGCCTGCGGCCACAGCGAGCCGGGGATCTTGTCGACCGAGACGGTGTCCGCCGGATCGAAGGCGCCGAAGAAGAAGTTGTGCCAGCTGAGCGACATGCTGCGCGCCGCCGCCCCGTAGAAGGCCTCAAGCGCCGCACCGTTCATGCCCCAGGCGTAGGCGAGGCCCGCCAGGGCGGCGATTGCCAGCAGGGTGGGGCGGACCCAAGGGGGCTGCGGGGTTAGCGAGATGGGCTGTGCGTCGTGCGAGGTGGGTTGCGCGGAAGCCAGCGCCTGCGCCTCGGCGGCGGTCGTCTCCCGCTCCCGCGAGCCCGGTGGCGCTACGCTCTCGTTCGTGATCGGCACAAACCAGTTCCGCAACGGCTCCCATATAGACATAGACGGCACGGTATTCAAGATCCTGGATTTCCAGCACGTCAAGCCCGGAAAGGGCGGTGCGTTTGTGCGCACGAAGCTGCGTCGGGCGAGCGATGGCGCGGTTATCGACCGAACGTTCCGGGCGGGGGAGAAGTTCCGTCCGGTGCGCACGGAGGCGCGCAAGATGCAGTTCCTTTATGCGGATGGGGCTGAGGCGCACTTCATGGATACCGAGAGCTACGAGCAGATCGCGGTGGCGCAGAGCGCGTTTGCGGAGGCGCTGCGCTGGTGTAAGCCATCGAGTGAGGTGGATGTGCTGTTCATCGACGATGCGCCCTCTGACATCCAGCTGCCGAGCGCGGTGGATTTGGAGGTCACAGAGACCGAGCCGGGGCTGCGCGGCGACACAGCCTCGGGTGGCGGAACCAAGCCGGCGACGCTCGAGACGGGCGCCACAATCGCGGTGCCGCTGTTCGTCGAGGTGGGCGAGCGGGTACGTGTGGACACGCGCTCGGGCGACTACGTCTCGCGCGCTTAGGGGTCAGATATGCGCCGCTCAGAGCAGAGGCGGGCAGCGGTATTTGCGCTCTATCAGCACGATCTGACGGGTCAGCCGCTGCTGAAGGCTTTGGGGCCGAACGCCTCAACATTCGCTCGCGCGCTGGCGTATGCGGCGGCCGATCGCGCGGAGGAACTTGATGGGATGATCGATCGCCACGCGCACGGGTGGTCGGTGCAGCGGCTGCAGCCGCTTGAGCGCAGCATCATGCGCGTGGCGTTGATCGAGATACTGCACCCGGATGTGGCCCCGGGAGAGGCGCCGATCCCACCGGAGGGAGCGATCGGGGAGGCCGTGCAGAGCGCGAAGGTGTTCTGCTCAAGCCAGGCGCCGGCATTTGTCAACGGCGTGCTCGATGCGGTGCTGCGCGAGGTGCGCGAGAATACGCCGTCGGTGCCCTGAGCGATGATGAGCGGAGAGGAAGCGAGATTGCATGGATCCCCTGGATGAGTTGATTCACCGCTTGGAGCGCGGGGCGGAGCAGTTGCGCTCAGGCGAGCTCTCGGCCGATGCGGCGGCGACGCTCGTGGAGGACTGCGCCGCGCTGGCCACTCAGGCCTCGGCTGAGCTCGAGAATAGGGCGCGCAGTGAGCTTCACGCGCCCGCTCCCGGGCAGGACACGCTGCTCTGAGTGGGGCGGGTGTGAAGTTGAGCGATGCCACCGGGGCGCGCACGAGGAAGGAGTCGGGGGCGCTGACCACGGCGCGCGCGGGCGGCTACCCGGACCACTTGAGCCGCGAGGTGGAGGAGTACCTGCACGCATTGCGCTTCTCGGGCGAGGCGATGACGGCGGGCCTGGAGGAGGCGATGCGCTACTCACTGCTGGCCGGTGGCAAGCGCATCCGCCCGGTGCTGGCCTTGGCCACGGCCAGGGTGGTAGGCCTGGAGCAGCGCTCGGTGCTGCCGCTGGCGGGAGCGATTGAGCTGATCCACACGTACTCGCTGATTCACGACGATCTACCGGCGATGGACGACGACGATCTGCGCCGGGGTCGTCCGACTTGCCATGTGGCCTACGGTGAGAGCGTGGCGATTCTCGCGGGGGATGGGCTCTACGCGGAGGCCTTCCATCACCTGCTGCGCGAGCAACGCTCAGAGCCCGAGCGCGTGCTGGCGGCGGCGGCGGAGCTGGCGGCGGCGACGGGCGTCAACGGCATGGTGGGGGGCCAGTACGCCGATGTGGCGCACCGTGCCCCGGAGGGCCCGGCGGGGCTGCGGCGCCTGCACGAGCTCAAGACGGGCAGGCTGGTGGGGGCGTCGGTCATATGCGTGCTTTTGTTGGCCGCCGTGGACGGACCTGCGACAATGGCGCTACGCCGTTTCGCGGTCGAGCTGGGCGTGCTGTTTCAGATCGTCGATGACATATTGGACGTGATTGGGACCGAGCAGGCATTGGGCAAGCCGCGGGGAAGCGATGAGCGTCACGGCAAGCGAACCTACGTGAGCGAGTTCGGAATCGATCAAGCCAAGGTCCTGGCCGCGGAGTCCCACCGCACGGCGCGAGCGGCGCTGGCCGAGGTGGGCGCACCTCAGGATGCGTGTAGCGAGCTGGAGCAGGTGACGGACTTCATCTACACGCGCACGTCATGAGCAACCCCCTACTCCCCCGCATAAACGGTCCCGAGGACCTAAAGACGCTCTCCGAGGAGCAGCTGCAGGCGCTGGCCCAGGAGGTGCGCGAGCACATCATCGACACGGTGGGGGAGATCGGCGGGCACTTCGGCGCCAACCTGGGGACGTGCGAGCTGGCGGTGGCGCTGCACTCGGTACTGGATTCGCCGCGGGACAAGATCCTGTGGGATGTGGGCCACCAGGCGTATCCGCACAAGGTGCTGACGGGCCGGCGCGATGAGCTGGGCACGATCCGCCAGTATGGGGGGCTGGCGCCATTCTGCTCGCGCGAGGAGTCAGAGCACGACATCATGGGCGCGGGCCACGCCTCCACATCGGTGGGCTACGCGGTGGGCATCAAGGAGGGCATGCGGCACATGATCCACGCGCAGGCGCGCGGGGAGGGCGAGCAGCAGGGCGCCACGCCCAGCACGGACACGGCTCCCGCGGCGGCGCCGATCGAGGACGGCAAGGTGGTGGCGGTGATCGGCGATGGCGCGATGACGGGCGGCGTGGCGTTTGAGGCGATCGGGCAGGCGGGCGGCCTGGGGACGCCGATGGTGATCGTGCTGAACGACAACGGCATGTCGATCGCCCCCAACGTGGGTGCGCTGTCGCGCTACTTCAACCGCGTAAGGCTGAACCCGAAACTGTGGCACGCGCGGGAGGGCGTGGAGGGTGGTCTGATGCGCCTGCCGGGAGGCATCGGCGCGGCCTTCGAGCGCCTGGGCCCGCAGCTGAAGGAGTCGATCAAGGCCTTCTGGGCGCCGGGGCTGTGGTGGGAGGAGCTCGACTGGGCCTACATGGGCGTGGTGGACGGCCACGACGTGCGCGCGCTGCGCGAGGCGCTGCGCGAGGCGCTGGCGGCGGAACGTCCGGTGGTGGTGCACATCGCGACGGTCAAGGGCAAGGGCTTCGCGCCGGCGGAGGACGGCGGCCTTGAGGGCATGGAGCAGTGGCACGCGGCCAAGCCGAAGTCGATTTCCAATGGCGCCCCGAGCGCCCCGTCGGCCGCTCCGGCGAAGCCCGCGGTCAAGCAGTACACGCAGGTGTTCGGCGAGGCGCTGGTGCGCGAGTGCGAACGCGATGAGCGCGTGGTGGGCATAACGGCGGCGATGAACAGCGGCACGGGCCTGAACATCCTGCAGAAGGCGATGCCGGAGCGCTACTTCGACGTGGGCATCGCCGAGCAGCAGGCGCTGCTGTTCGCGGCGGGCCTGGCGCTTGAGGGCGTCAAGCCGGTGGCGGCGATCTACTCGACGTTCCTGCAGCGTGGGTATGACCAGATCGTGCACGACCTGTGCCTGCAGAAGCTGAATGTGGTGCTGGCGATGGACCGCGCGGGCCTGGTTGGCGACGACGGTCCCACGCACCACGGCGCCTTCGATATCGCCTACCTGCGCTGCCTGCCGAACATCGTGCTGATGGCCCCGCGCGATGAGGCGATGCTGGTGCACATGCTGCACACGGCGCTCTGCTACGACGACGGTCCGATCGCGCTGCGCTATCCGCGCGGTGAGGGATTGGGTGTCGAACTGCCCGCGGAGCCACGGGTGCTGCGCGTGGGCACGGGGGAGATCCTGCGCGAGGGCGGGCGCGTGGCGCTGATCGGCTATGGCAGCGGCGTGGGCAAGGCGCTGGCCGCGGCGCAGCTGCTGGCGGCCCACGACATCCAGGTGACCGTTGCGGATGCGCGCTTTGCCAAGCCGATCGACGCGGCCCTGATGGCACAGTTGGCGGCCGAGCACGAGCTGCTGGTGACGGTGGAGGAGGGCGTGCTGGCGGGCGGCTTTGGCAGCGCGGTGTGGGAGACCCTCAACGACGCCGGCTCGGTGGCGCGGCGGATCTTGCGCGTGGGTCTGCCCGACCGCTATGTCACCCACGGCAAGCCGGCGCTGCTGCACGAGGAGGTCGGCTTCACGGCTGAGCGCATCGCGGAGCGGATCGAGGCTGCGATCGGCGAGCGCAGCTCGGCGAGGATCGAGGCGTAGGACTTTTGAGGAGGACCCCTCCGGGGTCCTGTGTTGGCCGCGTTCCCGGCACCCGCCGCGCACGAGTTGCAGGCGAGGCGGGCCATGCGGCTAGCTCGCTTAAATGAAACGGCCCGCTGGGAGGGCGGGCCGTTTCGAGGGAGGAGGGATGCTGCTGTACTTCGGGTCGATCACCATGTTGCCTGGCGTACGTATGTTTGTCTGTGACGTTGCGCACACATGGGTAGCCACTGTATAAGCCGGATAGCGCCTTGTCGTCCCAAACTACGGATCGTTGGGGGAGTGTAGATGGGCGCTCTACCGCACTACGTAGAGGCTGAACTCCGGGAGAACCAAGTTCAGCAGCCCCACGCAGCGCCGCAGGATGTCTGGAAGCTCAACGTGCCGATCCTTGCCGGTGATAGTTATGCCTACCGTCGGGGTGCCCTCGATCTTCACGTTCACTGCGTAGTTGGGGATGTCGAGACATGCGTTGTTCTGGAGAAAGTGCCCTGCACGGGTTCGGCCTCTGCCGATCTCGATACGTTTGTCGGGTCGCTCCCAGCAGAGTGTCACGGCACTCAGGCCGACGGCTACGACTGGAAGTGTCTCGTGGCGGTCGCGGACGGAGAGTCGGTGGAGGACTTGGATATTGCTCACGTCGATCCGATTCCCAGCATCGTCCGACGGTTGCAGAGCCTTGAGGAGTGTCAGCGCGCCAGGTTGCACGTTCGCGGTGTGCGAGGCCCAGCGTTCGCGCGACTTAGTTCGCTCTTGATTCTCCCGTGGCGGAGCTGCTTCCCAGACACCTTGGAAGTAGACGGGGAACATGGCGCTCCGACGCTGCTTGTTCGGAACGAGCGCCGCCATGAGGTGATCGAGGGCGAAGCGGAGATTGTGGATCGCGTCGGCGGCGATGAGCGGAATGTCGGTGTTCGCGGGATGGCTGGTGAACACCAGGCGGTGGACCTTCT